>JAVXWV010000210.1:0-3079 GCA_032230775.1 Mycobacterium sp.
CATCCTGCAGCAGGAGCCGCAGCTCGACGAGACCAAGACGGTGCGCGAGAACGTCGAGGACGGCGTGGCGATCAAGGCCAAACTCAACCGCTACAACGAGGTCGCCGAGTTGATGGCCACCGACTACACCGACGAGCTGATAGAGGAGATGGGCCAGCTCCAGGAGGAACTGGACACCGGCGATGCGTGGGACATCGACTCCCAGCTCGAGCAGGCGATGGACGCACTGCGCTGCCCGCCGCCCGACGAGCCCGTCACCCACCTGTCGGGGGGCGAGCGCCGACGCGTGGCGCTGTGCAAGCTGCTGCTGTCCAAGCCCGACCTGCTGCTGCTCGACGAGCCGACGAACCACCTCGACGCCGAAAGCGTCCTGTGGCTCGAACAGCACCTCGCCGAGTACAAGGGCGCGATCCTGGCCGTTACCCACGACCGCTACTTCCTGGACAACGTGGCGGAATGGATTCTCGAGCTCGACCGCGGCCGCGCCTACCCCTACGAGGGCAACTATTCGACCTACCTGGAGAAGAAGGCGGAGCGCGTCGCCGTGCAGGGCCGCAAGGACGCCAAGCTGCAGAAACGCCTGCAGGAGGAGCTCGCCTGGGTGCGCTCAGGCGCCAAGGCCCGGCAGGCCAAGAGCAAGGCGCGGTTGGGCCGCTACGAAGAGATGGCCGCCGAAGCCGAGAAGACGCGCAAGCTTGACTTCGAGGAGATCCAGATCCCAGTCGGGCCGCGGCTCGGCAGCGTCGTCGTCGACGTCCAACACCTCGACAAGGGCTTCGAGGGGCGCGCCCTGATCAAGGACCTGTCGTTCACGCTGCCGCGCAACGGCATCGTCGGCGTCATCGGCCCCAACGGCGTCGGCAAGACCACGCTGTTCAAGACAATCGTCGGTCTCGAACAGCCCGATAGCGGCACCGTGAAGGTGGGCGACACGGTCAAGCTCAGCTACGTCGACCAGAGCCGGGCGGGCATCGACCCCAAGAAGAATGTATGGCAGGTCGTCTCCGACGGGCTCGACTACATCGAGGTCGGGCAGAACGAGATCCCGTCGCGGGCGTACGTGTCGGCGTTCGGGTTCAAGGGTCCGGACCAGCAGAAACCGGCCGGCGTCCTGTCCGGCGGTGAACGCAACCGGCTCAATCTTGCGCTGACCCTCAAGCAGGGCGGCAACCTGATCCTGCTTGATGAGCCGACCAACGACCTCGACGTCGAAACCCTCAGCTCGCTGGAGCACGCGTTGGACCAATTCCCCGGCTGCGCCGTGGTGATTTCCCACGACCGCTGGTTCCTCGACCGCACCTGCACGCACATCCTGGCGTGGGAGGGCGATGCGGACAACGAGGCGAAGTGGGTCTGGTTCGAGGGCAATTTCGCGGCCTACGAGGAAAACAAGGTGGATAGGCTCGGTGCCGACGCCGCGCGTCCGCATCGGGTGACACACCGCAGGCTGACACGCGACTAAAGTCCCGGGATTCCGGCCAGGTGCCGGGGTTACTGTGGGCTGCGGCTGCGTGCCAACGAGGGCGCGCCACGTCGACTGAGGAGCACCCCCATGACGGTTCGGCCGGACTCCACCAGCGTCGACCCGATCGCCGACTGGGGGAGGGTCGCGCCGCGGCTTGCGCAGGCCTACATCGAAAGCTATCGGGGTCCGCAAGGTGAGGCACCCGCCATCGGTGACAGCGGCCTGACCGCCCCGATTCGGGTCCGTGCCCTGCAGGTACTGACGCCGGCCGTGCTGGCGGCGCACGGTCGCTTGGGCTCGGTGCGGACACCGGGCGCGACGAACGTTGCCACCTACGCCGACGGCGATCTCGACAGCGCCGCGCCGGCGCTGCAGGTCGTCACCGACGAACTGCCGATGGTGCTCGAGGCGGTGACCGTCCTGCTCAATCGGCTCCGCGTTCCGTACGTCTCGATCATGAACCCCGTGTTCCGCGTCCGCCGCGACCCCAACGGCCACCTGCAGGACATCCACGTCGCCTCGGACAACGACGCGGGACCCGGCGTCCAGGAAGACTGGATCCACGTCGAGCTGGCCAAGGGCGTGGAACGCAGGTCCCTCGATGAGCTCAGACAGCAACTCCCAGTGGTTGTCACCGGCGTGCAGGAGACCGCCCGCGACTCCGACGCGATGCGGAGCGTGATGCGCGGAATCGCCGACTCCGTCGACACCGACACCTACAGCCGGTTCCCGGCCAAGACCCGCCATGAGGTGGCCCGTCTGCTGCGGTGGCTCGACGACGGACATTTCGTGCTGGTCGGTTACGAACGCTGCTCCGTTGGCGACGGCGACGCGGTTGTCGACGAGTCAAGCCGCCTCGGCGTGCTGCGCCACCGCCGGGAGGACTTCCCCCAGCTGACCAGAGCCGACCAGCTGATGGCGGTGACGCAGTCCACGCTCACTAGTTACCTCCGCTACGGCGCACACCCGTACGTCATCGTCGTGCGCGATGAGTCCGGCGGCGACTCCACCGAGCATCGGCTCCTTGGCCTGTTCACGGTCGCGGCGACCAACGCGAACGTGATGGAGATCCCGGTCATTTGCAGCCGGGTCGACAAGGTGTTGGAAATGTCGGGGCGCGACCCGAACTCGCTCTCCGGACAGTTGCTCCTCGACGTCATCCAAACCTTCCCGCGCTCAGAGCTTTTCGAGCTCGACGTTGACGAGATGCTGGCCATGGCGACCGAGATCATCGACGTCGGCTCGCGCCGCCGCACGCTGCTGTACATGCACCCAGACCAGCTCGGCCACTTCGTCTCGGCCCTGGTATATCTGCCCCGAGACCGCTACACGACGTCTGTGCGGCTTGAGATGATGGCCATCCTCGTGCGCGAGCTTGGCGGCGAAAGCATCGACTACGCCGCCAGGGTCAGTGAATCGCCTTGGGCTGCAGTGCATTTCACAGTCCGGCTGCCCGCCGGGGCAAGGCCGGGCGCCGTCGACACGTCGGACGACAACCGGCTGCGAATTCAGGCGCTGCTCACCGAGGCGGCCCGCACCTGGGGCGATCGGCTGCTCGGCGCCGCCCGATCCGACTCGATACCGCAGGCGGTGGCCGAACATTACGCCGAGGCT
>JAVXWV010000215.1:0-4180 GCA_032230775.1 Mycobacterium sp.
CCGCCCGGCATGACGACCGCGCCGACGTGCGGCGCCTGGAAAACCCGAAAGGTGGTGTCGGAGAAGTACTCCGTGCAGTCGACCAGTTCGAGGCCGAACCGCAGGTCCGGCTTGTCGGAACCGAACCTCCGCATCGCCTCGGCGTACGTGATGCGCGGGATGGGGGTCGGCAGGTCATAGCCGATCAGGGCCCACAGCGCCTTCAGCACCTCTTCTGACACCGCGATGACGTCGTCGGCGTCGACGAAACTCATCTCCATGTCGAGCTGGGTGAACTCCGGCTGACGATCGGCGCGGAAATCCTCGTCGCGGTAGCAGCGCGCGATCTGGTAATAGCGCTCCATGCCTGCCACCATCAGCAGCTGCTTGAACAGCTGCGGGCTCTGCGGCAGCGCATAGAAGCTACCCGGCTGCAGTCGGGCGGGCACCAGGAAGTCGCGCGCGCCCTCTGGCGTCGACCGGGTCAACGTCGGCGTCTCGATCTCAACGAAGTCGTGCTCGGCAAGCACTCCGCGCGCAGCGGCATTCACCTTGGACCGCAAGCGAATTGCGTTGCCGGGACCCTCGCGGCGCAGGTCCAGGTAGCGGTACTTGAGTCGGGCTTCCTCGCCCGCGGTCTCGTCGAGCTGAAACGGCAGCGGCGCGCTCTCCCCCAGCACGGTCAGCGACGTCGTGTTGACCTCGATCTCCCCCGTGGCGATTTCGGGGTTGGCGTTGCCCTCGGGCCTGATCTCGACGACACCGTCGACGGCGATGCAGAACTCCGCGCGCAGCCGATGCGCCTGGGCCAGCACGTCGCCCTCGCGGAACACCACCTGCGACACCCCGGACGCATCGCGCAGATCGATGAAGATGACGCCGCCGTGGTCGCGGCGACGCGCCACCCAACCCGCCAACGTCACCTTCTGCCCGGCATCGGTGGTCCGCAACGAACCGGCGGCACGAGTGCGCAGCACTTATTACTCCCTGTGGATGGCCTGACGAGACGATTGCCAAGTGTAGAGGGGGCCAAACCGCCGGTAGTTTGGCGATCGTGGGTAGGCGCATTGCACTCATCGGACCCGGCGCGATCGGTGCGACCGTCGCCGCGTATCTGGAGGCCGCCGGTCACCCCGTCCTGCTGTGTGGGCACACACCGCGCGAATCGATCGAGGTCCGGCCTGACGACCGCGATCCGATCGTGCTGCCGGGTCCCGTGCACACCGATCCCACCGAGGTCAATGGTCCGGTGGACGTGGTGTTCCTTGCCGTCAAGGACACCCAGAACGAGCAGGCAGGCGCCTGGTTGGCGCGGCTCTGCGACGAGAACACTGTGGTGTGCGCGCTTCAGAACGGCGTCGAACAGGTGGAACGGGTGGGACGGTTCTGTCCCTCGTCGACGGTCGTACCGGCCGCCGTGTGGATCTCGTCGGAAGTGCAGCCGGAAGGCTGGGTGCGGGTGCGCGCCGGGGTTCGGCTGGTGCTGCCTGCGAACGACGCGGCGGAGAGCCTCGCCGAGCTGCTGCGCGGCGCAGGGGTGACGGTCGAGCTCGACGCGGACTTCCTCACCGCAGCGTGGCGCAAGCTGTTGGTCAATGCGGTGGTCGGATTCATGGTGTTGACAGGCCGTCGCGGGGGCATCTTCCGCCGCGACGACGTGGCTGCGCTGGCTCGCCGCTATGTGGCGGAGTGCCTCGCCGTGGCGCGGGCCGAGGGCGCCAACCTCGGCGACGGGGTGGTCGACGAGATCGTCGACCTGCTGGCCCACGCACCACCCGATGTCACCACGTCGATGTTGACCGACCGGGAAGCGAACCGGCCGCTGGAATGGGACATCCGCAACGGCGTCATCCCGCGCAAGGCCGCCGCTCACGGGATCGCCACCCCGATCAGCGATGTGGTGGTGCCGCTGCTCGCCGCGGCAAGCGACGGACCCGGCTAGACAACATGATCTAGTGTCGTGAGTCGTTAGTTCGGCCGCAGCGTAGGTGGCGGTTTGGTCGGACCTCGCCCACCCACTGTGGCGTTTGCCAGCCTCTGAGCGACATTGTCGCGGAAGTACTACCAGCCCAAACGGTTTCAGCGACTCTGTCGCGCAGAGGTTGGCACATTGAGTGGTCCCCGTCGGCCCAATCGCGTTACTGAGCGCGAATTAGCGACACGTGACACTAGGGTGTATGGCCATGAAACCCTGTGAGCGCGTGGGCCTGGACTTCATCGACAGCGCACCGGTCCGGTTTGTCAGCACCGTCGATCTGGACATCACCCCCGAGCAGCTTTTCGAGGTGCTCGATGACGCTGAATCGTGGCCGCACTGGGCGACGGCCATCACCAAGGTGACCTGGACCAGCCCCCAGCCGCACGGTGTCGGCACCACCCGGACCGTCGACATGCGCGGTGGGATCGTAGGCGACGAGGAATTTCTGGCATGGGAGCCATACGCGCACATCGCCTTTCGGTTCAATGAAGCCTCAAGCAGCGCCATAGCGGCGTTCGCGGAGGACTACCGCGTGGTGCAGACACCGGGCGGCTGCCACCTGACGTGGGCGATGGCGATGAAGCCGAAAGGACTTGCGGGGCGAATCGGAATGACCATCGGCAGGCCGGTGATGGCCCGGATGTTCCAGAAGTTCCTGTACAACCTGTACGACTACTCCGACAAGCGCTTCGCGACGGCCGCTTAGCCGCGGAACTCAGTGCAAGTCGGCCCAGACCTTGCGGCGGTCGGCGTCGGGATCGGGGACCACGGTGTCGTGGGCGGTCTGGATGATCCGGGTGAAGCGGTTTTCCGTGTCATAGATCGGCCAATGATGTCCGCTGGACCAATGGATTTCGCCGGTGTCCCAGCCCTTGGCCGCGAAGTCCAGCCAGGCGCGCTGCATGCGCCTGCCGACGGGCGGCTGTAACCGGCGGCCGAGCGGGTGCAGCTTGCGGCCGATGAACGACGCGTAGCTGTGCTGGATGTGCACGATCTCGCTGCCGTGGGTGGCGCCGAGACCGAGAATCCGCAGGCTCCACCCGAAATGGTCGAACCGGTACATATGCGTCGGCGCGTTGGCGCTGTAGGCGTCGGCGAACGCCCAGGCCTGGACGCCGAACATGACGTCAGAGCCGAACGCGACGAGCGCGCGCTTGCGCGGATAGTCCGGGTAGGCGGCGAGCACGCGGTCCTTGGCGCCGGGAGCGACGCGGTTGAGATAGGTATCGATCGACGCCGTCGTGGTGGGCAGCATCGGCGGCTTGGTCCAGGCGAACATCGACGCCTCGTGGCTGTTCGTGCCGATGATCAGCGGCACTCGCGCCAGAGTGCCCGCGCGGGCGGCGTCGACCGGATGGTTCGGCAGCAGGTCCACGCCATAGGTCAACCCGTAGGCCAGCGTGGGTGTCATGGCGGCGGCCTTGAGCTGCAGCCGACCCGCTGCCCGGCGCAGTTGCCGCTGCGGCAGCCCCTTGACCTCAGCGGCGGTCACGCCCAGCCGTTGCAGGAACTCATGCGCCTGCCTGGCCCGCAGCTCGCGATCGGCGATCAGCGGCAGCGCGGGGCTCTGCGCGATCGCGCGGCGGAACAGCCCCTCAGCGGTGGGAGTGGCCAACAGCGCAAGCACCGACGTCGCGCCTGCCGACTCGCCGAACACTGTCACGCGGTCGGGATCACCGCCGAACGCCGCGATGTTGTCGCGGATCCATCGCAGCGCGGCCATCTGATCGCGCAGGGCGAGGTTGTCGTCGAATCCGTCGCCCAGATCGCTGAGTTCGAAGCCGCCGAACACCCCGATCCGGTAGGTGATGTTGACCACCACCACATTTCCGTTCGCTGCCAGTCGCGACCCGTTGTAGAGCTGGAACTGGCCTGCGCCGAATACGAATGCGCCGCCGGGTATCCACACCATCACCGGCAGCGAGCAACTGGTGTCGGGCGACCACACGGTCAATGTCAGACACGCTTCGTCGCGAACCTTCGGATCATCGCGACCCCCGCCGACGAACGACTTGCTCTGTGGCGGGAGCGGTCCGTGCTCGAGCGCATCCCGGACTCCAGTCCACGGCCTCAATGGGGCGGGCGCGAGAAACCGACGCTCGCCCACCGGTTGTTCGGCATAGGGCACCCCACGCCAGACCCCGACGCCACCTTCGGTGGCGCCGCGCAGATCCCCTAAGCCC
Source organism: Mycobacterium sp. (assembly GCA_032230775.1). Taxonomy (GTDB): domain Bacteria; phylum Actinomycetota; class Actinomycetes; order Mycobacteriales; family Mycobacteriaceae; genus Mycobacterium. The sequence continues at coordinate 4,141 of JAVXWV010000215.1, forward strand.
GTGTGTACGACGGTGGAATGTCCAACAACGACTGCCACAC
>JAVXWV010000596.1:0-4892 GCA_032230775.1 Mycobacterium sp.
CTACGGCAGGCTCGTCACACACGACGATGCGGATTGGGTGCTCAACCTCGTCACGATGCTGACGAATCGATACGAGCGCCGCACTCAGCCGTGGCAGGTCACCGATGCGCCAGAAAGCTACACCCGCGCACAGCTACGCGGGATCGTCGGCATCGAGGTTGTGATCTCGAAAGTCGAAGGCAAGGCGAAGATGTCGCAGAACCAACCCGAACGCAACCGGACGGGAGTGGTCGCAGGCCTCAAGGCATCCGACGAACCGAACGATCAGGTCGTCGCCGACCGAGTCGACGCTTTCGGAAGCACAAACGCGAACGGCCGCGGGTAGCCCAACCCGCTCAGCCGGGACCGCCGCACCGCGGCCACCTCCACCGAGCGCACCTCGCCAGACGACGGTTCGTAGCACTGCCACTGGAGCCAGTCGACATCAACAATCAGCACCCAATGACGTGGGATGAATCGTCCGATCAACATCGCGACCGGCAAGTCCGCTGCCACCGCGCGCCGAACATCGGACAGCCCATCCCGCCGACCGCGAAACAGCCGCCACCGATAGCGCACGCCCGACGACGAGCTGCGTGCCGTGAGCGCGCGCGCCATCCCGGTCGGCGTCGTGCCGAGCCAGCGTGGCCAGATCCTGTTCACTTCGGCGTGCACCCGCGCCTGCTCGTCGGCAAACCATGCCGGGTCTGCCAGATCGCCCTGCCTTCCCGGATCCAGCAGTGCGCCAGCCACCACTGCGACGGTCGGCCCACACGTGACGCCATCGCGCTGCCGAAGATGAAGGGCGGCAAGTTTCATCGACCATCACGCTAGGCGCATAGGCTGCACACCATGCGGCTATCGATTCGAAACCAGCTGACCGGGGTGATCACCGAAGTCAACCTCGGCGCCGTGATGGCGACCGTGAAGGTCCGCCTCGACAGCAGCGATCAGGTCATCACGTCGTCGATCACCAAGGACGCCGCCGAGGATCTCGGGTTGCAGCCCGGCATGGCCGCGACGGTATTCGTCAAGTCCACAGAGGTTGCCATCGGCATCGAATAGGCGTGGCATAGCGGTCAACGCTTCGCCAGCGGCCTCGCGGGGTACTCGACCCGCGATGAGCTTCGACATCACGCCCACCGCCGCGCAACATGACCTGGCCCGACGCACCCATGAATTCGCCGAACAGGTGGTTCGCCCCGTCGCGCCCGACTACGACCAGCGCCAGGAGTTTCCGTGGCCGGTTCTGGAAGAAGCGGCTACTCGCGGTTTTTATAGCCCGCTGTTCTACCGCGATCTGATCGGCGATCCGACCGGACTGTCGCTGCCGATGTTCATGGAGGAGCTGTTCTGGGGTTGCGCGGGCATCGGCCTTGCGGTGGTGATGCCCGCACTGGCGCTTTCGGCGATCGGCCAGGCCGCCTCGGCTGAACAGATGCTGCAGTGGGCGCCCGAATGCTTCGGCACGCCGGGCGATCTCAAGCTGGCCGCGCTGGCGATCTCCGAACCCGAGGGCGGCAGCGATGTGCGCAACCTGCGTACCCGGGCGCACCGCGACGGCCCGGGAAAGGATGCAGACTGGATCATCGACGGCCACAAGATGTGGATCGGCAACGGCGGAATCGCTAACGTGCACGTCGTCAACGCCGTCGTCGACGAGGAACTCGGCCACAAAGGACAGGCCCTGTTCATCGTGCCCGGCGGCACCCCTGGCCTCGACCTTGTCCGCAAGCTCGACAAGCTCGGCTGCCGGGCGTCGCACACCGCCGAGCTGAAATTCAACGGGGTACGCGTCCCCGCCGAGAACCTGCTCGGTGGCCAGGACAAGCTCGAGCACAAGCTGGCCAAGGCCCGCGAGGCGATCGAGGGCGGCAGACACTCCGGCTCTGCCACCATGGGCACCTTCGAGCAGACCCGGCCGATGGTCGCCGCGCAGGCCCTCGGAATTGCCAGGGCCGCACTGGAATACGCCACCGAGTACGCCAACCGGCGTGAAGCGTTCGGCGCACCGATCATCGACAATCAGGGCATCGCGTTCCCGCTCGCCGACCTGGCCACTGCGATCGACGCGGCCCGACTGCTGACCTGGCGGGCCTCCTGGATGGCGGCAACCGGCGTGGCGTTCGAACGCGGCGAGGGATCGATGGCCAAGCTGGCCGCCAGCGAAGTCGCCGTGCGAACCACAGAACGCGCCATCCAGACGATGGGCGGGTGGGGCTACATCAAGGACCATCCGGTCGAGAAGTGGTATCGAGATGCCAAGCTGTACACCATCTTCGAGGGCACCAGCGAGATCCAACGCATCGTCATCTCCAACGCGCTCGGCGCCGCCGATGGCAAGCCACCGCTGCACGTCGACCTCGAGCCGACCGGTGGACCACTGAACAAGTGGTTCGGCCGCGGCACCCCGCTTCGCGGCAGGGCGGCCGATGCCGCGCTTTCGGCCAAGGATTATGTCCCTGACCCGATAATGCGCTTGGCAATGAACGTGTTGCGTCCACCCCGCAAGTGACACCGCCCCCAAGAGAGAGGGACCGCGACATGGCCCTCAGGATGATGGATCTGCTCAGCAGCAATCTCGACACCCTGCGATACGAGCCCACCGCGAAACGGGTGCGGGCGGCCGTCGGCGGTGAACCGGTCGCCGACACGTGCGACGCCCGGCTGGTCTGGGAACCCCGCCGCGTCGTCCCTACCTATGCGGTACCCATCCCCGCGCTGATAGCTCAACTGGTGCCCGCCGGTGCCGAGTCCGGCGCCGATGAGAACGTCGGAGTGCGACTTCCTGCGATCAGTTCGCGGCCCATCCTCGACCCGACCGTGCCCTTCGACGCCCACTCATGTCCAGGCACCGCGTTCGATGTCATCGCAGGCGAGGAGACGGGCGCCGCGGCGGCCTTCCGACCCGACGACCCCGACCTCGCCGACTACGTCATCCTCGAGTTCGCCGCGTTCGAATGGCACGAGGAGGACGAACGGGTGGTCAGCCACCCGCACGACCCGTTCGGCCGCATCGACGTGCTTCGCAGCAGCCGCCACGTCCGCGTGGAGCTGGACGGACGACTGCTGGCCGAATCGTCGCGGCCGATGCTGCTGTTCGAGACGCTGCTGCCGGCGCGGTTCTACCTGCCTCGCGAGGACGTGGCCGTTCCGCTCGAGCCCAGCGAAACGTCGTCCTATTGCGCATACAAGGGCCGGGCGTCCTACTTCTCCGTGCCCGACGGGCCGCGCGATGTCGCGTGGACGTACCGCGAACCGCTGCACGACGCCGAACCCGTCCGCGACCGGGTCTGCTTCTTCGACGAACACCTCGACGTGATCGTGGACGGTAAGCGTCGCGACAGGCCGATCACGCCGTGGACCGCCGAATGACGTTCGCCGACCTACACAGCGGCGAGCTGCCGCTGCTGCTGCCCAACGCATGGGATGTGCCGTCGGCGCTGGCACTGCTGGAGTGCGGCTTCGCCGCCATCGGCACGACGAGCTTCGGCGTGGCGTCCAGCCTCGGCAGGCCCGACGGCGGCCGGTCGACCAGCCAGGCCAATCTCGGCTTGGCCGCCGCGCTGCGACCACTCGACTGCTACCTCAGCATGGACATCGAGGACGGCTATGCCGACGAGCCGGACCAGGTGGCAGACTACGTCGCCCGGCTTCCCGTCGACGGCATCAACATCGAGGACAGCACAGACGAGACACTCATCGAGCCGCAGCGGCACGCGGCGAAAGTGCGTGCCATCAAACAACGTTCACCCGGCGTGTTCGTCAACGCACGGATCGACACCTACTGGCTGGGCCAGGATGCCACGGTGGCCGCGACGCTGGATCGGGCAGCGCAGTACGTCGAGGCGGGTGCCGATGGCATCTTCGTCCCCGGTGCCACCGAGCCGGCCGTGCTGCGAGACCTCACCTCAGCCATCCCGCTGCCCGTCAATGTCCTTGCCATTCCCGGACTCTCACTGACCGACCTCGCCGCGCTGGGGGTGCGGAGAGTGTCGACGGGCTCGCTGCCGTACCGCGCCGCAATCCATGCCGCCGCGCGGGTAGCGGTCGCTATCCGCGATGGGACCGAGTTGCCCGCCGCCGATTCGTATCCCGAGATGCAGGAGCGTCTTACGCGCTGTGCGAATCAGAAGTTCAACGGGTAGCCGCCACTGACCTTGAGTGTCTCACCGGTGATGAAGGACGCCTCGTCGGAGCACAGGAACAACATCGCCGAGACGACGTCGTCCATGGTGCCGAGCCGGTCCACGAGCTGAAGTCGATGGACGAACTCGTCGATCAGTGGCTTCGGCAGATCGGCGAGCGCGTTCTCGGTGTTCATCATGCCCGGCGCGATGGCGTTGACGCGGATGCGATCCGGCGCGAGTTCGGTGGCGAATGCGACGGTCAGGCCGCGCACGGTCAGTTTGGACACCGCATACGGAGTTGCGCTCATGTAGCCGGCCGTCGACGAGATGTTCAGCACCACCCCCCCGCCGCCGTCCCGCATCGAGTCACGGCACGCCAGCGTCACGTTGATCACGCCCATCACGTTGACATCGAAAAGACTGCGGATGTCGTTGCGCGACAACGCGCCGAACGGCTGGTTGTATTTCGTCAGGTGCAGGCCCGCGTTGTTGATCACGATGTCGATGCCGCCGAACCGGTCGATCGTCGTCGCGACGGCGGCGTCCACCCCGTCGGGGTCCGCGACGTCGCAGTCCACCGCTATCGCCTGGCCGCCTGCTGAAACAAGTTCGCCCGCAGTGCGTTCGGCCATGTCGACGTCGATGTCGGCGATCACCACGTTGGCGCCCTCGGCGACCAGCGCCCGCGAAAACGCCCGGCCGAAGCCGATCGCGCCGCCGGTGATGACCGCCGTCCGGCCCTGGAATCTCATCCCAGTTGTCACCGCGCCACGGTACTCCGGC
>JAVXWV010000421.1:0-4295 GCA_032230775.1 Mycobacterium sp.
TCATGCTGTTCGACGAGCCCACCAGCGCGCTGGATCCCGAAATGATCAACGAAGTACTCAACGTGATGACCTCGTTGGCCAAGGAGGGGATGACCATGGTGGTTGTCACCCACGAGATGGGTTTCGCTCGCGGCGCCGCGAACCGCGTCGTGTTCATGGACGGCGGGGCGATCGTCGAGTCCGCCGAACCCGCTGAATTCTTCGGGAATCCGAAAACCGATCGCGCAAAAGACTTTCTCAGCAAGATTCTCAAGCACTAAACGCCCCGGCGAAAGGAACCAACAACATGCCGTCCTTCTCAATGCGCGCAGCAGCGGCCGTCGCGCTCGCCATCGCGCTGCCATTCGCGGCAACCGCGTGTGGCGGTGGTGGTGGCGGCGGTGACACGATCGTCATCGGCACAAAGTTCGACCAGCCCGGCCTCGGATTGAAGAACCCGGACGGAACGATGAGTGGCTTCGACGTCGACGTCGCGAAGTACATAGCCAAGGAACTCGGCTACAACGAGGACAAGATCGAGTGGAAGGAATCACCGTCCGGCCAGCGCGAGACCCTAATCCAGAACGATCAGGTCAAGTTCATCGCGGCCACTTACTCCATCACCGATGCGCGTAAGGCTAAGGTCGACTTCGCCGGGCCGTATCTGATCACCGGGCAGAGCCTGCTGGTCAAGGCGGACAACACCGACATCACCGGTGCCGAGTCCCTGCAGAACAACAAGAAGCTGTGTTCCGTCTCGGGTTCGACGCCTGCGCAGCGCATCAAGGACAAGTACCCCGGTGTCCAGCTGCAGCAGTACGACACCTATTCGGCATGTGTCGAGGCGTTGAAGAACGGCGCAATCGACGCGGTGACGACGGACGAGGTGATCCTGGCCGGTTACGCCGCGCAGACCCCGGGCGTCTTCAAGATCGTTGGCAAGCCGTTCTCCGAGGAGCGTTACGGCGTCGGCCTGAAGAAGGGCGACACCGAGCTGCGCACCAAGATCAACGACGCGATCACCAAGATGGAGAAGGACGGCGCCTGGAAGGCGGCGTTCGACAAGAACCTCGGACCGGCGGGCATCACGGCCCCTGCGCCGCCGCCGGTCGACAAGTAAGCGGCCACCCGCCGACGTGGAGCTGTTCAGCAAGTACCAGAGCCAGATCTTCGAGGCGTTCTGGACCACCATCCAGTTGACGGTGTATTCGGCCATCGGTGCACTCATCCTTGGCACGTTGGTGGCTGCGATGCGGCTCTCGCCGGTGCCGATGCTCACCTGGTTGGGGACGGCCTACGTCAACGTGGTGCGCAACACGCCGCTGACGCTGATCATCCTGTTCTGCTCGTTCGGACTGGCCCAGACGCTTGGCATCACTCTGGTGGATTCGAAGTCGCTGACGTCGATCGAGGACAGCAACTTCCGGCTGGCGGTACTCGGGTTCACCGTGTACACGGCGGCGTTCGTGTGTGAGACGGTGCGCTCCGGGGTGAACACGGTGCCCCTTGGCCAGGCCGAGGCGGCGCGGTCGTTGGGGTTGTCTTTCTTTCAGAATCTGCGAATCATCCTGCTGCCGCAAGCGTTTCGCGCCGTGATCATTCCGCTCGGCTCGGTGTTGATCGCGTTGACGAAGAACACCACGATCGCATCGGCGATCGGCGTGGCGGAGGCCGCGTTGTTGATGAAGACGATGATTGAGAACGAGGCGGCGCTCCTCTACATCGGCGCCATCTTCGCGTTCGGGTTCGTCATCTTGACGCTGCCGATGGGGCTGCTGTTCGGCTGGCTGGGTAAGCGATTCGCGGTCGCACGGTGATGAGCGCTTGCGCGAAGAACAGGGCACTCTGATGAGCGCTTGCGCGAAGAACAGGGCACTCTGATGAGCGCTTGCGCGAAGAACGGACGGCCCTGATGGCGGGTTCGGTTCTCTTCGACGCGCCGGGACCGCGTGCACGGGCCCGGAACCGGGTGTTCAACGTCGTCACGGCGCTGGTCATCGCGCTGGTGATCTGGGTGGTGTATTCCAAGCTGAACTCGAAGGGTCAGCTGACCGCCGCGAAATGGGAACCGTTCCTGACGGCCAACCTGTGGAAGACCTACATCCTGCCGGGCGTGCAGGGCACGTTGATTGCCGCCGCGGTGTCGATCGTTCTGGCACTTGCGCTGGGATTCCTGCTCGGTGTGGGCCGGCTCTCCACCAACCCCGCAATCCGATGGCCGTGCTCGGTGGTGGTGGAGTTCTTCCGCGCAGTGCCCGTGCTGATCATGATGATCTTCGCCTACTTCTTGTATGCGGATTACGACATGTTCCCGTCCAAGCACCTGGCGCTGGCGGGCGTCATCACAGGCCTGACGCTGTACAACGGTGCCGTCATCGCCGAGGTCGTCCGTGCAGGCATCAACGCGCTGCCCCGCGGACAGTCAGAGGCCGCGTCTGCGCTTGGCCTCAGCTGGGGTCAGACCATGCGGTCAATCCTGCTGCCACAGGCCGTCACGTCGATGTTGCCCGTGCTGATCTCGCAGATGGTGGTCGTTCTCAAGGACACCGCGATCGGCTATCAGATCACCTTCCTCGAAATGGTGCGCCAAGGCACACAAGTCGGCGCGGCGTACGGCAACTACGTCCCGGCGCTGATCGTCGTCGCGCTGTTGATGATCAGCGTCAACTTCGGCCTTTCCTGGGTCGCGACGTGGTTGGAGGCCCGCATGCGTCGGTCCCGTCGCGGCCCGGCGCCACTGCATATCCAGCCGGTTACTCAGGGTGCGTTCGGCGCGGGCGCAGGGGGCTCCATTTAACCCAGGCGAGACGGCAACAGCCTTTCATGGTGCAGACGCGACTCGACGACTACTCCGCGACGGCCGGCGACCAGGAGCGGTGGCGGTCGATCAGCCTCGACCGACTACGTCGCCCATTAGACCCGCCGACGCTCCCGCTCGTTCGCCAATTCACAGGTGACCACGTCGACTGCCAGCGACTGGCCGTAGCCGCGGCGGGCCAGCATCCCGACGAGCCTGCGCGCGACCTTGGTGTCGTCATCATCACCGAGCTTTTCCCGTCGCAGCTTGTCGCGGACCAGTTGCTCGGCCCGCTGCCGCTCCGCTCCCGCATCGATGTCGGCGAGTGCTTCAGTGATCACGTCGTTGTCCACGCCCTTGGTCTGCAGCTCAGCTACCAAGGCGCGCTTGCCTTTTCCGGCGTTCACTCGCCGCGACTGCACCCACTGCTTGGCGAAGTCGACGTCATCGACGAGGCCGACCTGGGCCAGCCGATCGAGGACTCGGCCGCTGACGTCGTCGGGGTATCCCCGCTTGGCCAGCTGTCCCGCCAACTCTGCGCGGGTTCGCGCTCTCGCGGTGAGCAGACGCAGGCACAGGGCTCGCGCCTGCTCCTCGCGAGAGACCTCAGAAGTCGACGGGGGCGGGCAGGACTTCGTCATGGGTCAGGTCAGCGGTCACGACGGCGCCAATGCCAAGCTTTTCCTTGATCTTCTTCTCGATCTCGTTGGCCACGTCGACGTTTTCCATCAGGAAGGTGCGGGCGTTCTCCTTGCCCTGCCCCAGCTGCTCGCCCTCGTAGGTGAACCAGGAGCCGGACTTGCGGATGAAGCCCTGTTCGACACCCATGTCAATGAGCGAGCCCTCCCTGCTGATGCCCTTGCCATACAGGATGTCAAACTCGGCCTGCTTGAACGGTGGGGCCATCTTGTTCTTGACGACCTTGCAGCGGGTACGGTTGCCGACCGCGTCGGTGCCGTCCTTGAGGGTTTCAATTCTCCTGACGTCCAGGCGAACCGAGGCATAGAACTTCAAAGCCTTTCCGCCCGTTGTCGTTTCTGGACTTCCGAACATCACTCCGATTTTTTCACGGAGCTGGTTGATGAAGATCGCGGTGGTGTTCGAATTGCTCAGCGCGCCAGTAATCTTGCGCAGCGCCTGGCTCATCAGCCGGGCCTGCAGGCCGACGTGGCTGTCGCCCATCTCGCCCTCGATCTCCGCCCGAGGCACCAGCGCGGCGACCGAGTCGATGACGATGACGTCGATCGCCCCGGAGCGGATCAGCATGTCGGCGATCTCCAGCGCCTGCTCACCGGTGTCGGGCTGGGAGACCAGCAGGGCGTCGGTGTCGACGCCGAGCCGCTGGGCATAGTCGGGGTCGAGCGCGTGCTCGGCGTCGATGAACGCCACGATGCCGCCGGCCGCCTGGGCGTTGGCCACCGCGTGCAGCGCGACGGTCGTCTTTCCGCTGGACTCGGGCCCGTAGATCTCGATGACTCGACCGCGGGGCAGTCCCCCGATGCCAAGTGCGACGTCCAGG
>JAVXWV010000474.1:0-5458 GCA_032230775.1 Mycobacterium sp.
TGTTCGCGGGCCGCAGGCCGCGGCTGCAGCGGGCCATCACGCTTGCCGCACTTTCAGTGGTCGTCGTGGTGTGCGCAACGCTGCTGTACCTCACTGACCGCGACGGGACGCTGGCGCTGCACGTCGGCGGCTGGGGCCAAACGGTCTCCGGTATGGGTCCTCTCGGCATCACGCTGGTCGTGGATCGGCTGTCGGCGCTGATGCTCGTCGTGTCGTCAATCGTGCTGCTGGCCGTGGTGTTCTACGCCATCGGGCAGGGCATCCGCGACGGCGACGAGCGCCAACCCGTGTCGATCTTTCTGCCCACCTATCTGGTGCTGTCGGCCGGTGTGTGCACGGCGTTCCTGGCAGGCGACCTGTTCAACCTGTACGTCGGCTTCGAGGTGCTGCTGTCGGCGAGCTTCGTGCTACTGACTATCGGCGCAAGCAAGGACCGCGTCCGCGCGGGCATCGCCTACGTGATGGTCTCGATGGTCTCGTCGCTGGCATTCCTGTTCGGCATCGCGCTCGTCTACGCCGCGACAGGGACGCTGAACATGGCCGAGTTGGCCGTGCGACTCGACGGCGTGACGGCGGGCACCCGCACGGCGCTGTTCGCGGTGCTGCTTGTCGCGTTCGGCATCAAGGCCGCGGTGTTCCCGCTGTCGACCTGGTTGCCGGACTCCTACCCCACCGCGCCTGCTCCTGTCACCGCGGTGTTCGCCGGCCTGCTGACGAAAGTCGGTGTGTACGCGATCATCCGGGCGCACACACTGCTGTTCCCCAGCGGCGGGCTCGACCCACTGCTGCTGGTGGCTGCGCTGCTCACCATGCTGGTCGGAATCCTCGGCGCGATTGCGCAAAGCGATATCAAACGTCTGCTGTCGTTCACGCTCGTCAGTCATATCGGCTACATGGTGTTCGGAATCGCGCTGTCGAACCAGCTTGGCATGTCGGGCGCGATCTACTATGTGGCGCACCACATCCTGGTGCAGACGACCCTCTTCCTGGTGGTCGGTCTGATCGAACGGCAGGCGGGTGCGTCGACGATGCAGCGGCTGGGCGGTCTGGCAGCGGCCAGCCCGCTGCTGGCGTTCCTTTTCGTGGTGCCTGCGCTCAATCTCGGTGGCATTCCACCGTTTTCCGGCTTCATCGGCAAGGTGGCGCTGCTCGAAGCGGGGGCGCAGAACGATACCGCGCTGGCGTGGGTGCTGGTCGGCGGTGGCGTCGTTACCAGCCTGCTGACGCTATATGTGGTCGCCAGGGTGTGGACGAAAGCGTTCTGGCGGTCTCGGGAAGACGCTCCTGAGGGCCATCTCTCGGGCGCGGCGCCTTCGGTGCTCCTCGACGAACCGGAGGACATCCAGTTCGTCGACCGCGACCACGTGGGTCGGATGCCCGTCGGGATGGTGCTGCCGACGGCTGCGCTCATCGCGGTAGGCCTGACGCTGACAGCGCTGGCGGGTCCGATCTTCGGTTACGCCGACCGGGCCGCCGACGAGGTGCTGGACCGCGGCCAGTACATCACCGCCGTATTGAGGAGCACAGAATGAGACGGGTTGCGTTTCGCGCGTGGCTGCTGTGCTGGCTGATGTTCGTGTGGATTCTGCTGTGGGGCACCGTTTCCGCGGCCAACATCCTGTCCGGCCTGGCGATCGCTTTGCTGATCACGTTACTGCTGCCGCTGCCGACCGTGCCGATCGAAGGGAAGCTTCACCCGCTGTCGCTGCTGCGCCTTGGCGTCACGGTCTTCTATTACCTGGCCCTGTCATCGGTTCAGGTGGCGTGGCTGGCGGTCAAGCCGGGCCCGCCGCCGTTGTCCGCGGTGCTCAGGGCGCACGTGGCGGTCAAGTCCGATCTGGTGCTGGCGCTGGCGGTCAACATCATCAACCTGATCCCCGGATCGATCGTGCTGGAGATCGACCAGACCCGCCGGATGCTCTATGTGCACGTCATCGACGTCGGCTCCGACCGCGCCGTGAGCCGGTTCTACAGCCAGATCTCCGAAGTGGAGCGACTGCTGGTGTCCACGTTCGAGCGCGAACACGACTGGAGGCCGTCGGCTGAAAGGGAGGCAGCATGACTTGCGAGCGAGAAGCGAAGGCGGATCGCGCATGACAGTCGTGTGGATCATCGCCGCCGTCATGCTGACCACAGCCGCGGCCGTCACCATGTTCCGCTTGCTCGCCGGGCCGAGCACATTGGATCGCCTGGTGGCGCTGGACACCCTTGTCGCGGTGGCGATGTGCGCGATCGGCACCTGGGCGGCCTTCAGCCTCGACACCACCGTGACATACGGCCTGACCGCTTTGGCGTTGATCAGCTTCGTCGGCTCGGTCAGCGTCGCACGATTCCGGGTGCCTGATACCGACAAGCCCCGCGCCGCAAGGCGATTGCGATGAACGCGCTGGACGTCGTCACCGCCGTGCTTGTCCTCGGCGGATCCACGCTCGCGCTGACCGCGGCGATCGGCGTGGTCCGATTCCCCGACACCCTGACGCGAATGCATGCCGCAACCAAGCCACAGGTGTTCGGCCTGTTGCTGGTGCTCGCCGGCGCGGCGATCAGGTTACGCGGCAACGCCGACGTCGGCATGATCATTCTCACGGGCTTGTTCACGTTGATCACGGCCCCGGTGGTGGCCAACCGTGTCGGTCAACTGGCTTACCGGGAGCAGAACGTTCGGGATGACCTGCTGACCAGGGACGAAATGCTTGAGTTCGCCGACGAGAGGGAACCCGGTACAAATGGCCAGGACTGACGACGACAGCTGGGACATCACCGAAGGTGTTGGCCAGACCGCGCTGGGTGTGGCGATGGCACGCGCCGAGGAGACGGCGACCGAATGCCCACTGTTCACCGACCCCTACGCGCGGCTGTTCCTCGACGCAGCAGCGGAGCGTGGGTGGCAGCAGCCGCCGAAGTCCATGCTGGACAGAATTCGCTCGATCGGGGACTATGCCGCTTCGCGCACCAAGTGGTACGACGAGTTCTTCATCGCCGCAGGCGCCAGCGGCATCGAGCAGTCGGTCATCCTCGCCGCCGGCCTCGACGCCAGGGCATGGCGGCTGCCGTGGGTGGACGGCAGCGTGGTCTACGAGATCGACCAACCCAAGGTGCTGGAGTTCAAAGCGAATACACTCGCCGAGCACGACGCCCGGCCCGCCGTCTCGCGTTACGTCGCGGTGCCTGTCGACCTGCGACACGATTGGCCGAAAGCGTTGCGCGACGCGGGCTTCGACCCGAGCGAGCCGACAGCGTGGGCCGCAGAAGGGTTGCTGCCCTATCTGCCTGCCGAAGCACAGGACCTGCTGTTCGAGCGGATTCATGTGCACAGTGCTCGAGACAGCCGCATCGCAGTGGAGTCCTTCGGTGCCGGTTTCTTCGACCGCGACTATCTGGCCAGTCGTCGGGAACAAATGCGCCGCTTGCGCGAAGCGGCAGGCGAGGACGCCGACGCAAACGTCCCCGATATTGCGGACCTCTGGTACATCGAAGACCGCGCCGACGTGGCGACGTGGCTCAGTGAGCACTGCTGGGATGTGACGTCGGTCGGGGCGGCCGAACTGATGGCGCGATACGGCCGCAGGAAGGCTGGAGAGGTTGACGAGTCGTCGCCCCGCACGGTGTTCGTCGAGGCGCACCTGACGCGCTAACCGTCCGACAGTTGAAACTCCACCATGGCCGCAACGGTGTCGACGGCGTCCCCTAGCGCCACCACCCGCGCGGCAACGCTGGGCGCAGACAGCACCGCATAGCGGTCAGCCTGTCCCATCGGCACCCGGGAAGCCAACGTGTACAACCACATTGCGGGATCACCCGACACGTCAGCACCGTCGACGATATCGCGCCCGTTCACCTGCGCGCCGCGCGCGGCGGCGATCCGCTCGAACAGTGCGACCATCCGGTCCTCGACATCACGGATCGCGTCGACGTCGACCGCCGCGTCTGGCTCGTCGGGCCAAATCTCCACCGCCGCCCGCGGGTAGGGATCGTCGGGGTGCCACTCGAGTACCCGGATCCGCTCAGTCATCACGCATCGCAGGCGGTAGCGCCCGTCACCGAAATCGGCGGACTCGGTGATGCGGGCCAGCGCACCGACATCGCTGCGGGTGTCCCCGCCGCCGACTTCGCGACCCGCCGAGATCAACACCACGCCAAACGCCGGGTCCTCCGACGCGAGGCAGTGTTGCACCATTGCCGCGTAGCGGGGCTCGAAGATCCGCAGCGGTAGTTCCTCACCCGGCAGCATCGCCACCTCGAGCGGAAACATCGGCGTGACGGGCACCGTCAGACTTCCAACTCACCGACAAGTGAGTCGACAACTGCACGCAGGTCGCCGTCGCTGTCTTCGGCGACCCTGCGTTGGCGTTGATAGGACGCGCCCAACCGGACGATATCGGAGACCAGGGCCAGTTCGTCGGCACAGTTCAGCGACTTGGCCACCGGCTCAAGCCGATTAAGCAGGTCGTCGAGATCCTCGGTCACCAATCGCTCATTGCTGTCTTCGTCCAGAATGATGACCGCATCCAGGCCGTAACGCGCTGCGCGCCACTTGTTTTCCTGCACGTGCCAGGGTGGCATGGTCGGCAGTCGCTCACCGGCGTCGAGGCGCCGGTCCAGGTCGACGACGAGGCAATGGGTCAGCGCGACCAGCGCGCTGAGCTCGCGGATGTTGGAGACGCCATCGAAGATCCGCACCTCAATTGTGCCCAGGTGCGGCGAAGGCCGGATGTCCCAACGGATCTCGTTCATGTGGTCGATGATGCCGGTCTTCTTCTGGTCGTAGACGAATCCTTCCCACTCCGCCCAGGTGTAGAAGTGGAACGGCAGTCCGGCCGTCGGCAGCTGCTGGAACATCATCGCGCGGTTGGAGGCATAGCCGGTGTCTTCGCCGTCCCAGAATGGCGAGGACGCTGAAAGCGCCAGCAGGTGCGGGTAGTGGTTGAGCAACGACGTGTTGATCGCCATCACCTTGTGCGCCGACGAAATGCCCACGTGTACGTGCACACCCCAGATCAGCATCTGGCGCCCCCACCACTGGGTGCGCTTGATCAGTTCGGCGTAGCGCGGCGCGTCGGTAAGAATCTCCGGGGACCATTTCGCGAACGGATGCGTACCCGCGCAGAACAGGTCCATCCCGCGGCCGCGAACGATGGTGTGCGCGGTCGCAAGCGTCGCCCGCAGATCGTCCATCGCCTCCGGCACGGAATCGCAGACGCCGGTGACGATCTCGACGGTGTTGCGCAACAGTTCCTTGTGCACACGCGGGTTGTTCTCGCCGAGCTCCTCGATCACCTCGGTGGCCACGTTGCTCACGTCGCGGGTCTCGGAGTCGACGAGCGCGAACTCCCACTCGACCCCGAGGGTCGGCCGGGGCGAGCCAGCGAAGTCTATGTGGCTGCTAGCCGGTGCCGATAACACCGCACGCCACGCGCTTTCCGGCATCTCCGGTGGCCATGGTGGTTTCGTCCGGCGG
>JAVXWV010000604.1:0-9869 GCA_032230775.1 Mycobacterium sp.
GACTCGACGACGTTGACGTCGCCGCCGAAGTCGTACCGCCACACGTGGTCGAGGATCTTGGGCTTCGACAGCACGGTGCCTGCGTTGATGATGAAGTACCGCAGGAGCGTGAACTCCGTCGGCGACAGCGAAACCGGCTCGCCGGCCTTCCATACTTCGTGGGTGTCCTCGTCGAGCTCGTTGTCGGCGAAGGTCAGCCGGGCGTTGCGGGGTTCCTCCATGCCACGGCCGGTCCTGCGCAGGATGACCCGCAGCCGAGCGACCACCTCTTCAAGGGAAAACGGCTTGGTGACGTAGTCGTCGCCGCCGAGGGTCAAGCCCGCGATCTTGTCCTGCAGGGAGTCGCGGGCGGTCAGGAACAGCGCGGGGGCGTCGACGCCGTCGGCGCGCAGCCTGCGCAGCAGCCCGAACCCGTCCATGCCGGGCATCATCACGTCGAGGATGACGGCGTCTGGCCGGACTTCACGCGCCTTGTCCAGGGCGGCGGGCCCGCTGGACGCGGTATGGACCTCGAATCCCTGGAACTTCAAGCTGACCGAAAGCAGCTCGACGATATTGGTCTCGTCATCGACGACGAGGACCCTCGCTTCTGGGGTGTTCTCGGGTAATGCAGCCATCGCCATTCCGTTAATCTCCACGACTTCACTTGGAATCATGCTGCATAAAGCCTGTCAGCTTCCTGTGAGTTTGTTTCCAGGCAGTACCGAGAAGCTTCGAGTCGGCAGAACCCACGCCCATACACTGAGCCACATGAACCTGGGCAAAACCCTGACCGACCTGGCAACCACACCGGTACGAGTCGGGCTCGCCGTCGCAGACGCCGGCCTGGGCATTGCCAACGACGCGCTGGGGATGGTGCAGCGAGCGCTGGGCGAAGCGAATGGGGCGGCCAAGTCCGGGTCGGGGTCGTTCGCGCACATGCTGGGCCTCGACGACGCCGTCGAGCGGGCGAACCGGCTGGCCAGGCTGATGGACGACGACGCACCCCTGGGGCGGGCGTTGGCACCCAACGGCCCTGTCGACCGGCTGTTACGACCAGGCGGCCTGGTCGATCAGCTGACCTCCGAGGGTGGGCTGCTGGACCGGGTTACCGCCGAGAACAGTGCGTTGTCGCGGGCGTTGGCGCCGGATGGGCTGGTCGACAAGGTGACCTCCGAAGGCGGATTGATGGACCGGATGACCACCGACGACGGTGCGGTGTCGCGCCTCATCGCCCCGGGCGGGCTGGCCGATCAGCTTCTCGCCAACGACGGACTGATCGAGCGAATTCTTCGCGAGGACGGGGTGGCCGATCGCTTGCTTGCCGAGGGCGGACTGCTCGACACGCTGACCGATGAGAACGGGCCACTGCTGAAGCTGGCGGATGTGGCCGACACGTTGAACAGGCTTGCGCCCGGGCTGGAGGCGCTGGCGCCGACGATCGACGCGCTGCACGAAGCGGTCATCACGCTGAGTCAGGTGGTCAATCCATTGAGCAACATTGCCGACCGGATTCCGTTCCCGGGCCGGCGCCCTCGAAGCCGTTCATCGTCGCGGACGGTGACGTCGCAACGGGTCATCGACGCCGACGACTGACCCGATAAACTCGGGCCCGCAGGCCTCCTTAGCTCAGTGGTAGAGCAACACACTTGTAATGTGTAGGTCGTCAGTTCAATCCTGACAGGGGGCTCCACAGGGCAACGGCTGGTTGTCGGTAGCCGGTCGTAACTTCGCAGCATGAAACAGTGCCGCGGATGCGGTTCAGCAATGTCGAAGCGCAGCCAAAAGGTCTACTGCAGCAATGCATGTCAGGCGTCGGTCCGGCGCGACACCAGTACCAGACGTTGGCTCGAATCCGGTGAGGCGCGGATCGACGGCCACCAGGGTCACTACATTCGACAGTATCTCGCCGACGCTCAGTCGGGCTGCTGCGCGATCTGCGGCGGAGCGAGTGCGTGGCTGAGCCTCCCCCTCGCATTCGTCTTGGACCACATCGATGGGGACCCCGACGAACAACCGACGGGAAAACCTGCGGCTGATCTGTCCGAACTGTGACTCACAGCTACCGACATACAAGAGTCGCAATCGTGGCAATGGGGCGCCACTACCGCCGACAGCGATACGCCGACGGCCAATCGTACTAGGGCGATCCGTCCGTAAACTTCGGTTGCCAGTTCGATTAGCACGGTGGCGCCGGCGGTGGAAGTGGGTGCGTCGCGGGCCGTGCGCCGTCGAACTCGCTCGTGCCAGCCGGGCCACCACCGCGCAGCGGCGACGGCGCGAGGCGATGACCTGAGGCGTCGGTCGTGGTGGGAGGCATTTCCGAATTGCTTACCAGTCGGATAGGAAACACTTCCCTTTCACGACTGGAATCTGGCTTCCCAGCGATTACGGAACCACTACTTGATCATGACTATTAACTCATGGCTACGTACTGGGAAGAACCGCAACCCAATTGGCGGGCCGATGACTCAGCAGGAGAGCCGCTACGCATGAAAGGAATTGGGCGATGACGCACTGTCGGTATTGCAACCGATTCCGTTTGGTACGTGTATCTGGTTCTGGCCCATGGCTTTTGGACTGTGGCCACATATACCTGCCTCTGCACGGCGCGGTGCAGCGGCGGACTGTCTAGGCCGCAGGCGTTAGGACAAGGAGTAACCGAAATGAACGTGGAGATGATGCAACAGAGCCGGAGGCGCCGGCACCGGAGCGGCCGGGGGAGCGCATGGCAGGGGCCCTACCGGGATCCCCACCTCGATGCAGGATCGCGCGTCAATGACGCCGCGACACAGGAAGGAAGTGATGACGTCATGATGCCACTCACACCGGGCGCACAAATCGATGAACTGCGCCGTCTTTTACGCGAGTCGGAGCAGCGCCGCCAGGCCGCCGAAGTCAAGCTCGCCGATCGCGAACGCCAACTCGGCACCGCACGCCAAACGATTGCTACCCAAGATCACCGTATCGGCGGGATGACTGCCGAACTCGCACGGCTGCGGGGCGCGGCGACATCGACGGTACTCAACGCCTACGCGCTCGACTTCCCGCACCTATTCAAGAGCACCGCCGAGCGCTGACGCCGCCGCCGGGTGCGCTCGAGGCGAGAGCGGGCGGCACACGGTCACTACGCAGTGCCGTGTGCGGGTCTCGGGGTTGACCGGATCGGGGATAGCACGCTGCGCTTCGCCGCGTACCGCTGTTCATCGTCGCCCGACAGCAATTCGAAGTCCTGAGGGCTGTTGCCGGCGACCTTTGTACAGGAAATACCGCTCCACCACTGCCAACGCCGAGGACCATTCGAACCGTTGGCTTCGCGGCTGAGCGAACGCGAATTGCTTACCAGACGGATAGGAAACCCTTCCCGTTCAGGAGTGGACTCTGGCTTCCCGGCGATTACGGAAGCACTCCCCGATCACGACGATGTTCATATGACTACGTACTGCGAAGAGACGACGAGCCTTCGCTCTGGCCCGATCGAAAACACGGTCCCGGCCGGAGCCTTGCCGCTCGCGCAGAGGCCCCGCACGCTCCGTAGCCGCATGGTGGCGCGCGACGACCTGAACCGGTCCGACCCGCGCAGCCACATCCACCGGCCAGACCCGCGCCATGACTCTCATCGACCCGACCCGCGTCGACACGACCGGCGCCCCGACCATCGTGGCACCGAGGGGACGTGGACCGGCCACACCGAGGTGCTGCACCAGCCTGTCACGGAGCGGCTCGCGCTGCACCAGCCTGTCACGGAGCGGCTCGCGCTGCACGAGCCTGTTACGGAGCGGCTAGTCCACAGTGATCTGGCGGTGCTAGCCACCCGTCGGCTCGCTGAACAGGCCGTCGAAGTCGAAGCAGAAGGTCTGGTCGCCCCGCCGGGTGACAACGAGGTCTACTCCTACTTCGGAGCGCAGATGCGATGGGTGCAGGTCCTGTTGCTGGCCGCCTCCGTGCTCGCGGGCTGGAGTCTGCTGCAGTTCGCACTGGCGTCGGTCAAGATTCTGTGGCCCATGCTGATCGTGCTGGGGCTCAACGTGATTGGCACCATACTTTCGTCGCTGACCAGCTTCAACACCAGGCGGGTGTCAGCGAAGACACACCGCGCGCTTGTCGAGGGCTGGGCGCCGTCAGGCCCGGCGCCGAGCATCGATGTCTTTCTTCCCACGTATGGAGAGGACGTGGCGGTTCTGCGCAACACCTACACGCATGTCAAGGCGATGGAGTGGGCGGGCAGGGTCGAGGTTCACGTTCTCGACGACGGCGATCGCGGCGAGGTCCGGGACCTGGCCGCACAGTTCGGGTTCGACTACGTCGTGCGCGCGAATCGTGGGCACCTGAAGAAAGCCGGCAACCTTCAGTACGCGTTCGCCCGCACGTCGGGAGACCACATCGTGATTCTGGACGCTGACTTCTGCCCGCGGCCCGATTTCCTGCGGCACTTGGTGCCCTACATGGATGATCCGGCCGTCGGCATCGTGCAGAGCCCGCAGTACTTCGACAGCGGCGAGAACCTGAACTGGATTCAGCGCACAGCCGGCTCGACCCAAGAGTTGTTCTACCGCTGGATCCTGCCGTCGCGGGACCGGGTCAACGCTGCGATCTGCGTCGGCACCTGCGCGCTGTACCGACGCAAGGCCCTCGAAGCCACCGGCGGATTCGCGCAGATCGAGCACAGCGAAGACATTCACACCGGGCTGCATTTGATGCAGGCCGGCTTCCAGACCCGCTACGTACCTATCGTGGTCTCACGCGGCTTGTCCCCAGGGGACATGTCGGGCTTCCTCAACCAGCAGTACCGGTGGTGCAACGGGTCGCTCGTCAAGCTGCACAACGCGAAGCTTGACGGCTCCCGGGTGAAAATGACCCTGCGGCAACGGCTCTGCTTCTGGGCGGGCTTGTTCTATTACATCACCACCGCTGTCAACGTCCTCGCGCTCTACCTTCCCGGCATGATCATGGCCGCGTTTTTCCCGAGCCAAGTCCAGCCCGCCCAGTTTGTGCCCTTCCTCGTCGGACTTTGGGTGTACCTGGTGGTGATACCGGTGGTGTCCAAGAGCCGCTGGCGGTTTGAGGTCCTGCGCCTGCAGATGGCCTATAGCTACGCCCATCTCATCGCGATCGTGCACAAACTGCGGGGTCGCTCAGCGGGGTGGGTTCCCACCGGCGCGATGGATCGCCCCAATCCCCTGGCCCGCAGCATCAGCCGCTTGGGCGCCGTTGCGATCATGCTGTCGCTCGTGCCGTTCTGGGGCGTGGTCATCTACGACATCCACGCCTATGGGGTGCGCCAGTTCTGGCTGATGGCGATGTTCGTGGGCATTTACACCTATCTCGCCCTGCCGTTGCTCGTCGAGTTCGTCAAGATCCTGTGGCCATCCCTCGGCAAGCTCCTCGGATCCCGGACAGACGTCGCTGCTGCACCGGCAACCAAAGACGACCCCGCACCAACGCGGCGCAATCCACATCGGATCTCCGCCTATGAGGCGGTGTGCTACACACTGGCGCTGCTTCTGGCCGCAGCCGTCGCGTCTGGGTGGTTCGACCTGATGATCCCGTGGAGCTCCTGAGTTTGACGATCACGGCGTCCGCCGAATCGAATCCTTTGTGACAGAACAGGTTCGGGAAGACCCTCGACATGCCGGTGCTGGACGTCAACACGTAGCTGTCGAGGACTCGTTGCCCCGCGGTGAAACCACCCGAGAGGTGGTTGGCTTCGTGGCCACGGCGGACCGGGCCTGCTTACTAGGGGGATAGGAAACCCTGCCCTTTCAGCAGTGGAATCTGGCTTGCCGGCGATTACGCCCGTACTGCGGAAACGCGAGGATTTCCTCATGACTACGTACTGGGAAGAACCGACCGTGAGGTATCCCCCTCGGCTGAGCAGCGCGACGGCCCAGACCGAGCGCATGCAACCGGTGCGGATGTCCCATACAGCCACTACCCCAGTACCAGCGCACCACCGCGTATACCGGCATCCGACCACCGTCGTCGTCCCGACACAGCCGTCCAAGTCCAAGTCCAAGTCCAAGTCCAAGTCCAAGACCAAGACCAAGACCAAGACCAACGCGAAGACCGAAACCAAGCCCAAGACCGAGACCAAGAAATCGGAAAACCGCTTCTTCAACGATGTCGAAGGCCTGCGAGGCATCGCCGTCGCGCTGGTCGTGCTGTTTCACGCGGGTGTGCCGCACATGGCTGGCGGCTTTGTGGGCGTCGACGTGTTCTTCGTCATCTCGGGCTTCCTGATCACCGGCCTGCTGCTGCGTGAGTTCGAGCGCAACGGGCGAGTGTCGTTCAGGGGCTTCTATGCGCGCCGCGCGCGCCGCATCATTCCCCCGGCGGCCGTGACCATCATCGCGACGTCGATCGCCGTTTGGTTCCTAATGCCGATGCTCTCGGTCTTCCGCCAGGCTCTCGATCTGCTGGCCGCAACGATGAACTTCGCCAACTGGCGCTTCATCGCCGCGGGCAAGGACTACCTCGCCGGGGCGTCAGACGACAGCGTTGCCACGCACTTCTGGTCGCTTTCCCTCGAGGAACAGTTTTACTTCATCTGGCCCGTGCTGTTGGTCGCGCTGGCCGTGCTGGCCAAGCGCATGCGATGGTCCATCCGCGTGGTCGTCGGCTGGGGAATCGCCGTGGTCACCGCCGCCTCCATGTTGGCGTCGCTGCACTTTACGGCCAGCGACCCCACCCTGTCTTATATGGCGACCCACACGCGCGCATGGCAATTCGGCGTCGGCGGAATCGTCGCGGTTGCGGGCCCGCTGCTAACCGGCTTGATCACAAGATTGTCCGTGCGAGTGGCGATGTGGGTGCTCGGTTGGGCGGGACTGGTGGCAGTGCTGGTGGCGACGGTGGCCTACGACCACACCACGCCCTATCCGGGCGTGGCCGCGTTGTTACCGACGCTCGGTGCCGCCGCGATCATTGTGGCCGGACAGGTGGCCGGCAGCAGCGGGCCCGCCGTCGGATCGTTTCTCTCGGCGCGCCCCTTGCGGTGGCTGGGCAAGGTCTCCTACGGCTGGTATCTGTGGCACTGGCCCGCTCTGGTGCTGTTCAAGAGCTACACCCACAACACCAGTTGGCTGACGTTGGTGGGCGTGACCATGGCGGCACTGGTGTTGGCGTGGGCCTCCACCGCACTGCTGGAACGCCCGATCATGTCGTCGCGCGAACTGAAGCGCAACCTGCAGGCCTCGCTGTCTGTCGGTTTCACCGGCACCATTGCGGCCGCCGCGGTGACGATGGCCCTCGGCGTCCTGGCGGTCAACCTTGCCAGCGGGGCGGCTTCATCCAATCCGTCGGTGAGCTTCGAATCCGTTTTCGGCGCCGACACCGGCGCGAAATCGGGACCGGTCACACCCAACCCGTTCAAGGCCTTCGACGATCGTCCCGCCCGCGACGAGTGCCTGGTTCCCCTGGGCAAGCGCGAACAACCGAGCACCTGCGTGGATGGCCCAGCAGACGGCGTGCCAGCGGTGCTGTTCGGCGACAGCCACGCACAGCAGTGGCTGCCGGTGGTTCAGGTCATCGCCAAGGAAAATAATTGGCGGCTCAACCAATTCACCAAGGCGGCATGCCCGGTCGCCGCCCTGCAACCCAGGGACGGCCGCACCGACCCGTTCACGAAGTCAGACTGCCTCGGCTGGCGCGAGGACAGCGTCAAGGCGATCATCGCGCTGAAACCCAAGTACATCGTGATCAGCTCGCTGTCCACGTACGTGCCCGACTACCAGGAGTTCAAGACCGCCTGGGATCAAACACTGAACCAACTGCGGACGACGGGCGCGAAGTTGATCTACTTGCGGGATACGCCGTACCCGAACAAGAACATGCCCGAATGCATCTCGGGCGCCACCGACAACTGGTCCGACTGCGACTTCAACCTGAACAACACCCCCCGGACCGAACCCATTGTCACCGACCAGGTTCGGGGCCAGAACCTCGACATCCCGGTGCTCGACCTCAACGCATACCTGTGCGAGGACAACAAATGCCGCGCGGTGCGCAACGGCACGTTGCTCTACCGCGACGACTCCCACCTGACAGCAACCGCGGTCAAGGCGCTGCTGCCAGCCGTCCAAGCGCAGATCCGTGACAAGGGAATCGACCTGAGCGGCCGCTGACGTCGGCGGGCGACCGCTCGGCCGTCCCGTAGGGTGTCTTTGCCAGACACATGACGGTCAGGAGGCGTCGTTGCCCAGCGGACAGGCGGCGAGGGTGTCGCGTCGCAGCCTGCTCGCATCGATCCCCCTGGCGGCATTCACCATGACGGCCGCGGGCGGATGCCAAAGGTCCGAACCAATCCACCCAAGCCAACCTCGCCAGTTCGGTCTGGCGGCAACCGGTCTTGACGACGCGACGGTGCAGCGGTCACAGGCCGCCGCGCAGCAATTGGGCAAACACTTGGACGTGCTGACCGTCTACGAGGCATTCGTCTGGGAGAGGTCGCTGCCCACCACGTTTCTGGATGCCGCCGCGGCCGCCGGCTGCACCCCGGAGTTGACGTGGGAACCCTGGGATCCCCGCGCCGGCAAGCACCAGGCGGCTTACACGGCCGGACAGATCGCCGGTGGTCGATACGACAGCTATGTGCGCACCTGGGCCAAGCAGGCGGCCTCCTATGACAAGCCGTTCCGGCTTCGGTTCGCACACGAAATGAACGGAGACTGGTACCCCTGGGCGGTGGGATCACCGGGCGGCTCGCCTGACGATTACGTCGCGACCTACCGCAGAGTCCGGGGCATTTTCGACGACGCGGGCGCCAAACGCGTGGAGTGGGTGTGGTGCCCGAACGTAATCATTAACGGCAATGCCGAGGCGATCTCACGGTGCTATCCCGGCGACAACTTCGTCGACATCGTCGGCGTCGACGGCTACAACTTCGGCGATCGGCCAGGCCATCAATGGACCCAGCCTGCGGAGCTTTTCGGCACTGCGTTGGCCCTTGTCGCCCAACTCGCGCCGGGCAAACCGGTGTGGATCAACGAGGTCGGCTGCGGCGACCAAGGCGGCGACAAGTCCCACTGGATCTCCGATTTCATCAGCTGGCTTGCCGGCACTGACGTCCGCGGACTGATCTGGTTCGAGGTCGACGGCAACCCGGATGCGCCCGACTGGCGGCTCACGAGTTCGGCCGCAACCACCGCTGCGGCCAAGGCCGCATTGGCGTCCTGGTAGCGCGGCTGATCGGGGTCAGCAGTTGCCGACGGCAGGGACGCCGGCGAAGCGATCGGCGATCCACTGGCCTAAGGGCGCACCGGGATCAAGTTTGTGCCCTTGGTCTTGCAAGCGGATCCGCAAGATGGTGTCGCCCAGCGCGCAGGCCCGGCCCATCGCGACCTCGGTCCATTCCGGGGGAACGGTTTGATCCGATCCACCGTAGATTGCCAACAGCGGGATTTTGGTTGGCTGCTGGGGCAGCGCGTAGGAGGTGAGCCGCTGTCTCAGCCGGTCGGCCGCCGCCGGCGACGACGGCTTGGCGTCGGACGGGATGAACTTGGCAGCCAGGGCGTCCTTGCGTTGGGAGGCCGGCGGTCGGCAGGCGAGCAACGTCGCTTTATCGTCGCGTAGAACGCCGTGCAGGTAGTCGTTCGGATCGATTGTCTTGTCGACCGATGCCAAACCCTGGATCACATTCGGGTACAGGAACATCTGGTCGTTGGTCAACGTCGAGGATTCGGCCCGCTGCACCAGTCCAACCCGGTCCGCCGTGGGAACCAGCGCCGCGGCGCCAAGCAGATCGGTGCCCTGCCCGTAAGCCGCTAAATATTCGGCGGCCGCCCAGGCGGTCTCGCCGCCCTGCGACGATCCCAATGCCACCCAGCGCGACGACAGCTGCGGCACCACCGCGCGGGCGGCTCGCACCGCGTCGATGAGGTTGAACGCGGCCG
>JAVXWV010000503.1:0-4611 GCA_032230775.1 Mycobacterium sp.
GACCAATCTGGAGCCCTGACGGCGCTCGCTAAGCAGACCGGCGGCGCGCTGATGTTGTGGGTCGTAGCGGTCGGACTGGTCGCACTGGGCCTGTGGCGCATCGCCGAAGCGATCGTCGGTTCCAAGCCCAGCGAGCGATCTGGACAAGCCCGGGACGACACCCCAGGGTGGACGCGCGCCAAATCCCTCGGACTTGCCATCGTGAACTTTGCGATCGCGCTTTCCGCGGCACGCTTCGCGATGGGAAGCGGTCAACAAAGTAGTCAGCAGAACGCAGGCCTGAGCGCGCAGATGATGCAGTCAGGATGGGGCAAGGCCGTCCTCATCCTGGTGGGCCTTGGGCTGGCCGCCGTCGGCGGCTACCACGTCTACAAGGGTGCTTCGAAAAGGTTCCTCAAGGATCTGCGCACCTCCGGCGGAACGGGGATCACCGCCGTCGGCGTCACCGGTTACATCGCCAAGGGGCTGGTGCTCGCAGGGGCGGGGGTGCTCGTGATCGTCGCGACGCTGGAGGCCGATCCCTCCAAGGCAACGGGATTCGATGCCGCGGTCAAGACGCTCGGACACGCCCCGTTCGGAAGGATCCTCCTCATCGTGGCCGCTCTTGGTATCGCGGCCTTCGGCGCATACAGCTTTGTGCGCAGTCGCCACGGCCGCATGTAGCAGCTACATGCCGGTGCCGCCCTGGGACAACGCCGTATACAACGCGGCGATCTGCATCGGCTGGATCGCAGCGCCGCAGGTGCGCTGCAGGTCGGTCAGCGGCGCTGCGATACCACGAAGCTCCTGATACTCCCCCGGATGGCCGACGAAATAGTCACGAACCGACTGCTCAGCACCCGCTCCCTGCATCCCCGCCGACGACAGCACGTCGTTGGCTCCCGGATGCGCGTCCAACCACCCACCCGCCGAAGCGAGCACCCCGCTGGCTGTTCGGGAGAAGTCGCTCGCCGAGCACCCTGGCTCAGCGTTCGCATTCGGAATCGCGATCGTCGCTGCGACGACGCCCCCGAGTGCACAGGTCGCAAAGGCGCCGAACAGGCCGCGGCGCACGGCAGTCACTGACATTGTCATTTCGATTGTCCTCAGATGTTGTTGCCAATGGATCACTCAACCCCTGACCTGAGGAAAGGCCTACCCCCACCAATTCAAGATCAATCCGGGTTCGACGATCTCGTAAGAACATCGTCACCGGCGGCGGCGACGGATTCCGGGACAGGAACAATCGGAAGCCAACCAAGGGTAAGTTTCGTTAGGTAACGCTCAGCTAAATGCGTCATCTACGAAAGGATTGCCTGGATGCGACGACGTTGGAGCAGGATCGCCGCACTGGTGTCAGCCCTGACCGTCGTCCTCGGTGTAACGGCGTGCTCAGGTTCCAGCGAGCCCGACGAGCTGCTCATCTACAACGCCCAGCATGAGTCGCTGACCAAGGAGTGGATCGACGCGTTCACCAAGGAGACCGGCATCAAGGCCACCTACCGGCAGGGCGGCGACACCGAATTCGGAAACCAGCTCGTCGCCGAGGGCGACAAATCACCTGCCGACGTGTTCCTGACCGAGAACTCACCGGCGATGGCGGCCGTCGAACGCGCCGGATTGTTCGCCGATCTCGACGCCGACACCATCAATCAGGTTCCTGCGCAGTACCGTCCGTCGACCGGCAAGTGGACCGGCGTCGCCGCGCGCTCGACCGTCTTCGTCTACAACAAGGCCAGGCTGCAGCCCGACCGACTGCCGAAGTCAATGTTGGATCTGCAGGCCCCCGAATGGAAGGGCCGATGGGGCGGCGCTCCGGCCAAGGCGGACTTTCAGGCCATCGTCTCGGCCCTGCTTGCGCTCAAAGGCGAGCAGGCGACCGCCCAATGGCTGGCCGGGATGAAGACCAACGCGGTCATCTACAACGACAACATCGCGACCATGAAGGCCGTCAACGCAGGCGAGGTCGACGGCGGCATCATCTACCACTACTACTGGTTCCGCGATCAGGCGAATACCAAAGAGGGCAGCGGCAATACGGCGCTGCATTACTTCAAGAACGAGGACCCCGGCGCATTCGTCAGCCTGTCCGGCGGCGGGGTGCTGAAGTCGAGCAAGAAGCAACAGCAGGCGCAACAGTTCATCAAGTTCGTCACCGGTAAGGCCGGTCAGGAAGTGCTCGAAAAGGGCGCGTCGTTCGAGTACCCGGTGGCCAGCGGAGTGCCCGCGAACCGTGCCCTGCCGCCGCTCGACACGCTGCAGGCACCTGCGGTGGACCCGTCCACGCTGGACGCGCAGAAGGTATCGGACCTGATGACGAAGGCTGGGTTGTTATAGGTGGTCGCTCCCCCGGTTTCGCTCCCGACGCCGCCCGTCCCGCGGTCTGAGAAGGCCTCTCGACCCGGCCCGCTGGTGACTGCGACGGTCGCAATCCTGGTCGCCACCACCTTGATTCCTCTCGGATACGTCGCATGGGCTGCGGCGTCCGTCGGGTGGACGAAGGCCTACGACCTCGTGGTCCGGCCTCGGGTCGGCGAGCTGCTGTTCAACACCGTGGCCCTGGTCGCGGTGACGGTGCCGCTGTGTGTGGCCATCGGTGTCGGCGTCGCCTGGCTGGTGGAGCGGACCGATCTGCCCGGACGGGCATTCTGGCGTCCGCTGTTCGTCGCGCCCCTTGCGGTGCCGGCGTTTGTCAACAGCTACGCCTGGGTCGGGGTGATCCCGTCTCTGCACGGGCTCCCGGCGGGCGTGCTTGTGTCGACGCTGTCGTACTTCCCCTTCATGTACCTTCCGGTGGCCGCGACGCTGCGCCGGCTCGACCCTGCCGTCGAGGAGTCGGCCCGGGCGCTGGGTTCCGACTCGGCAGGCGTGTTCTTCCGGGTGGTGCTGCCGCAGCTGCGGCTGGCCATCCTCGGCGGCAGCCTGCTGATCGGCGTCCACCTGCTCGCCGAGTTCGGCGCGTTCGCGATGGTGCGGTTCGACACCTTCACCGTCGCGATCTTCCAGCAGTTCGAGGTCACCTTCGACGGGGCGGCAGGCAGCATGCTGGCCAGCGTGCTGGTAGTGCTCTGCCTGGTGCTGCTGGTTGCCGAGGCGTTTGCTCGCGGCAGCGTTCGATTCGCCCGCATCGGCGCAGGAGTGCCACGCGCAGCCACCCCGATACACCTGGGCCGCTACGCAATACCCGCGCAGTTCGGTTTCATCGCGTTGACCGTGCTGGCGCTCGGCGTGCCGGCGTGGACGATCCTGCGCTGGCTGTGGATCGGGGGCGCCGACGTGTGGGTGCTCGACGACATCGGCACCGCGCTTGGCCAAACCATCGGGTTGGCCACGGCCGCCGCGGTGCTGACCACGGTGCTGGCGTTCCCCATCGCATGGGTCGCGGTGCGATCCAGCGGTGTGCTCGCCCGCGCCGTCGAGGGTGCCAATTACATCACCAGCTCGCTTCCCGGCATTGTCACCGCCCTCGCCCTCGTAACGGTCACCATCCATATCGCCCGCCCGCTCTACCAGAGCGTCGCGCTGATCGTGTTCGCCTACGTGCTGCTGTTCATGCCGCGCGCACTGGTCAACGTGCGGGCCGGACTGGCCCAGGTGCCGCCGAGTCTCGAAGAGGCGTCGCGGTCGCTGGGCAGCTCGCCGACCGCCACCTTCCTTCGGGTCACCCTTCGGCTTACCGCGCCGGCCGCAGCGGCAGGCGCGTCACTGGTATTCGTCGCTGTCGCAACCGAATTGACCGCAACTCTGCTACTCGCACCGACCGGCACCAGGACACTGTCGATGCGGTTCTGGTCGTTTTCCAGCGAGCTGGACTACGCCTCCGCCGCCCCCTACGCGCTCGTGCTGGTGGTGCTCGCCATCCCGGTGACACTGGTGCTGTTCCGGCAGTCGACGAAGGCGGCCGCGCTATGACGACCACCATCCTCGAGGTCAAGGGACTCGCCAAGTCGTTCCACGGACATCCGGTGCTGCACGATATCGACCTGAATCTGCAGCCGGGCACCACGACCGCTGTCGTCGGATCATCGGGTTGCGGCAAGACCACGCTGCTGCGGCTCATCGCCGGGTTCGAGACACCCGACGCAGGAACGATCGCCCTGGCGGGACGACAGGTGGCCAGTCCGGAAAGTGCTGTGGCGCCGCATCGTCGGGGTGTCGGCTATGTCGCGCAGGATGGCGCGCTGTTCCCTCACCTGACCGTCGGACAGAACATCGCATACGGATTGAGGGGTATCTCCCGTAGCGACGTCGATGCCAGCGTCGGTGAGCTCCTCGAAACCGTTTCCCTTGATGCGTCATTCGCGTCTCGCCGCCCGCATCAGCTCTCCGGAGGTCAGCAACAACGAGTCGCGCTGGCGCGTGCACTCGCCCGACACCCGGTCCTGATGCTGCTCGACGAGCCATTCAGCGCGCTCGACACGGGGCTGCGCGCATCCACCCGCAAGGCGGTCGCCGAGGTGCTCACCAATAAAGGCGTGACAACGCTTCTGGTGACTCACGACCAGGAAGAGGCGCTGTCCATCGCGGATCAGGTGGCGGTCATGCGCGACGGCCGTTTCACACAGGTGGGCAGGCCCGAGCAGGTATACCGGCAGCCCGCCGACCGCTTCACCGCCGAATTCCTCGGCGACT
>JAVXWV010000608.1:0-5513 GCA_032230775.1 Mycobacterium sp.
GGGCCGATGAACTTCGACCCCTATGGGGACGAGGGCTTCCTGCTCGGTGGCTACGGCGCATACGGCTTTCACGGCGGCGGATTCGGCGGAGGTCACGGCGGCGGCCACGGCGGCCGTTAGCCCTGGATCGCTCCGCGCGACGCGCTATCGAGAACCGTTGTGCAGCAATGCGCAACGGTTCTCATAGCAGAGGACCGCGAGTTCACGACGGGCGTCAGTCGACCAACGGGATTGTCGCCGACAGCGACGTGCCGAAGCCGGCGATGCTGGCGATCTCCAGCTGTCCGCCGACGGCTTCGACGCGGTCTTTGAGCCCAATCAGCCCCGACCCTCGGGTTGAGTCGGCTCCGCCGGTTCCGTCGTCTCGAATACTCAAGCACAGGTTCGCACCGTCGACTCCACAACTCACCCGCACCAGGGTGGCCTGCGCGTGTTTGGCGGCGTTCGTAAGAGCTTCGGCGAGCACGTAGTACGCGGCAACCTCGGCGTATTCGGGCAGTCGTTGGTCGACACCGAGTTCGAGTTCAACCGGGACGGTGGAACGGCGCGCGAGCATCTTGATCGCAGGCCCAAGTCCGCCTCGGGACAGAACCGCGGGGTGCATTCCCCGGGATATCTCTTGGAGCTCATCCGAGATATCCGTCAGTCCGGCAACTGCATCCGAGATCTGCTCAGCCAGCGCAGGACACTCGGGCGGCACGCCCGCCTGGGCTGTGCGTAGTTGAAGCCCGAGCGAGACCAGCCGCTGTTGGGCACCGTCGTGCAAATTGCGTTCGAATCGGCGTCGAACATCATCGCCGGCCGCGACGATCCTCGCCCGCGATGCGGTGAGTTCCGAGCGGGCGTCAGCGTTCGCGATCGCCGTCGCAACCAGATCTGAGAAATCCCCGATGCGCGCCTCGGTATCGGGCGGCAGGGGTCGTGAACAGCCGACAACCGCAGCGCCCCAGAGGCGACCAGCCACGACGATCGGCACACCGACGCCCGAGTCAAAGCCAAGTGCCCGGATATACTCAGCGGCCTTTCCGGCGGCATCCTGGTGGCTGTCCATGCGAACTACGCGTCCGGTGCGAAACACCATCGAAACGACGTTCTCACCCTCGAACGAGAGTCGCGTGCCGACCGGCAGGATCGCTCTCGCGTTCTCGTCGTGGATAGCGACCAGGGTGGACGAGCCATCGGGCTCGTAGCGGCAAAGCGTCGCGTGGGGCACGCGAAGGCAACCCGCCAACTCCCGCGTCACCGCTGAGAACACCTCGGACGGCGCCACCGCGCGCGCGACGAGCGTCGCAACACGGTGAAGAGCGGCCTGCTGGTCGGCGAGCACACGGATCTCGTCACGACTCGCCTCGGCCTGCATGCGGCGCTGGTCTGCCTCAGCGGTGCGCAACCGTGCCTGGCTGGCCACCACATTCGCCAACACCGCGACGGGCGCGAAGATCAGGATCGCGACCCAGTCCTTGACCTCGGTCGGGTGGAAACTTCCTTCGTTCGCAAAGTGGACGTACGCGTAGGCGAGGGTGCTGGCCAACGTCGTCATCGCGGACAGCCCAGATCCCCAACGAGCCGAGACCACAAGGACTCCGAGCAGGTACACGGCACCGAAAGTGTTTCCCGGCGCCATCCCCATGAGCAGTCGCACCAGGATCGTTTCCGCCACAATGAATGCCGCCGTGACGACCGCGCCGAGCCACAACGGCGGGGCCGTCGGTTGTACCAACAGCGACATCAAGCGAGTACGCACGCGGTCGAGCACTTCCTTAGATCGTGGTTGCAAACGAACTGGCCGTTGCCTGCCAGGATTGCGTATCAGCTGGCCGGTGTCGCTACCGCTGATGCCCATTAGTACGCCCCGCCAGCGGCAGTCCACACCTACCCGCTAGCGGGAATCATCGCCCCGCCCAGGAGAGTTGCAGCTAACAGGCATGCGCAGCGGTGTTCGGACCGCGAAGCTTTAGGCATGCATTTAGACGAGGTGCCCGATGCGCTGCCTAATCGTTGACGACAGCGCGCATTTCGTAGCCGCCGCACGCGGGCTACTAGAGCGCGAAGGCGTCGCTGTCGTCGGCGTCGCCTCTACGGGTGCTGACGCGCTTCGATGCTTCGAAGAATTGCGACCGGATGTGACACTGGTCGATCTCGACCTCGGCGGCGAAAGTGGCTTCGACGTCGCCGAGCAACTCCACCGGTCGGCAGGGCCGACAGCGCCATCGGTGATCCTCATTTCCACACACGCCGCACAGGATTTCGCCGAGCTGATCGACGAAAGCCCCGCTGCCGGCTTTGTCGCCAAGTCCGCCCTATCGGGCGGTGCCATCCGCGATCTGGTCCGTCGCCAAGATCGCTGGTTATCGGGACTCCAGGAAGGCCACGACCGCTAACACACGGCGGTGATCATCCCCGGTCTCCAGCAGGTTCAACTTCGTCAAAATACTGCGGACATGCTTTTCGACCGTACCTTCGGTCACCCAAAGTCGGGTCGCGATACCGGCGTTGGACCGGCCTTCCGCCATCAGCGCCAACACTTCCAACTCCCGCGCACTGAGGACGGCCAGCGGATCATCGCGCCGCTTAGCCGACACCAGCTCCGACACCAACGCAGGATCCACCACCGACGCCCCTTTGGCGATACGCCCCAACGTGTCGACGAAATCCGCGACATCGGTCACCCGACTCTTGAGCAGATAACCGATGCTGCGTCCGCTACTCAACAGTTCCATCGCATGCTCAACGTCAACATGCGCCGACAACACCAAGATCCCGATATCGGGAAACTGCTCGCGGATCGCCCGTGCGGCATCCAAACCCTCGGTGGTATTGCTTGGCGGCATCCGAATATCGGTCACGACCAATTCCGGCGTCACATCCCGGACCAACGCCAACAGCTGCCCACCGTCACCGGCCTGGCCCACTACGTCAAAACCCGACCGATCCAGCAGACTCGCCAGACCCTCACGCAACAACACGTCGTCGTCGGCCACCACGACCCGCGTTCTCGGCATGTCCACTCCGCCATGGTGCGCCCTGGCCGATGTTTCGTCACGCGTTCGGGTGAATCGTCCTCGCCAGGCCGACCGGCAAACCCACCCCATCGGCGCTTTTACCGCTGGCCGGTAGGCCCGAAGTAAGGGTGGCGGGGACGGATGTTGGCCGCCAGCGTTGACGACTTCGCGGCCCGCTAAAGCGAGTCTAAGAGCCATGGTCACAAAGTCGGCAGCAAGCAAAACAGAGTCTCGCAGAGAAGCGGATGACGTCGTCAACCGCCCTCGTGTCGGAGTGCGGTACGCGGTCGAAGCGATCGGGACGTTCTTCCTCGTGTTCACGGTCGGGGCCGCTGTCATAGGCGGCAGCGCGTTGGCCCCGCTGGCTATTGGCGCGGTCTTGATGGTCATGGTGTACGCGGGCGGTCACCTCTCGGGTGGGCACTACAACCCTGCTGTGACGCTAGCGGTACTGGTGCGCGGCAGGATCGAGCTGCGCGATGCCGCCGCCTACTGGCTCGTTCAGTTCGGCGCCGGACTGCTCGCCGCCTTGGCGGTGCGCGAGATACTCGATCCTGTCCAGCTCGCGAGACACGCGACCATGACGCTGAGTGGTCACGCGGTGGTGGCGGCGTTTGTCGTCGAGATGTTGTTCACGTTCGCCCTGTGCTACGTGGTGCTCAACGTCGCGACGAGCAAGAGCCACCCGGACAATTCCTTCTACGGCTTGGCAATCGGGTTCACCGTCGCGGCGGGCGCAATCGCGGTGGGCGCGATCTCGGGCGGTGCGTTCAACCCGGCGGTCACGCTGGGCGCTGCCGCGATGGGCATGTTCGCGTGGCCAACCCTTTGGGTGTACATCGTCGCGCAGATACTCGCCGCGCTCGCCGCCGGGATCACCTTTCTCGTGATGAACCCCGATGACAAGTAATTCGTCCCGGCGCGCTGCCCAGGTGATCGATCCGCGCGTGCCGCGGGATCCGGTGGTCGCCCGATCGCTGATCGGTCTCCCTTCCCGTCCGACCATCGTCGCTATGGGGCCATTCGACGACCGCTCCGAAGCCGAAGAACTGGCTGAGGCCTTCACCGCAGTGCGGCGCCGTTGCGTCGCGCAGCTGGTGCTGTTCGGGACGGGGCCGCAACGCACCACTGCCGTTCGGCGCGCCTTCGCGCACGGTGTGGGGTCCGACGTGCACCCGCTCAGGAACTTTCCCGCTGGCCAGTGGTCGGACGTGCTCGCATCCGCAGATGTGGTGGTGCCGAACACTGCATCGGGGTCGATGAGCCTGTTGAACGTAATGTCAGCGTGCCGGCCCGTTGTCGCACCCATCGACCCGACCACCATGCGGCTGGTTGTACCGACCAGCGCGGGACTCGTCTACCGACCCGGGGATGTGTGCGGGATGGCGGCGGCACTGCTGCGCCTCCTGACCACTCCTGCACTCCGGCACGGAATGGCCTGTCGTGCCGGCGAAGTCGCGATGCGACATCCGCTGCTGATGAGGCTGCAGCAAACCACCTATGGGAGCGACGATGCGTAATGTCCTTGGACGCCTTTTGATCCGGGTCGCCGAAGCCCTCGACCGAAGCTTGATGACGGTGCCGGAGATCGACGACTACGACTCACCGTCGACTGCCGCGACCATCGAGACAGCGAACCCGCGCTGATTCGTCACCCCTCACAGCGCGGGTTCCCGTTTCGCACCGTGCCCGTGGCGTTTCACCAGCCCGTCGCCGGTTCAATCCTCACGTAGACACCTTTGGACGTCGGCGTATTGCTGATTTCGGCGACGCTGTCCAAGGGAACCAGCACGTTCGTCTCGGGATAGTACGACGCGGCGGAACCGCGGGCAGCCGGGTATGCGACAACTCGGAATCCCTTGGCGCGACGCTTGATTCCGTCGTTCCATGTGCTGACAAGGTCGACGAGCTGGCGGTCAGCCAGCCCCAACTCCTCGATATCCGCGGGGTTGACCAGCACGACCCTGCGACCGTTCTGAATGCCGCGATACCCGGTCGTTGAGCGCGTACGGCACGGTGTTCCACTGGTCGTGCGAGCGCATGGTCTGCAGTACGAGGTGACCTTCCGGCGGTCGGATCCTGTCAAATGTGTTGCAGGTGAACACCGCCTTACCCGACGGCGTCGGGAACCGGTGCTCGTTGACCGGGTTGGGCAGGCGAAACCCACCCGGCTGTCGCACCCGGTCGTTGAAATTCTCGAAGTCGGGCACCACCCGTGAAATCCGGTCCCGGATAAGGTCGTAATCGGCCTCGAAGTCCTCCCACGGAATCGCAGGCGCACCGCCGAGGGTCCGGCGTGCCAACCTGCAGACAATCGCCACCTCGCTGAGCAGATCCTTAGAGGAAGGCTCGAGTTTGCCGTGGGACTGGTGCACGATGCTCATGGAGTCCTCGACAGTGACGAATTGCTCACCGGTGGCTTGGATGTCGCGATCACTGCGATGAGGGCCGTCTCCCCGCACACGACGTGCGAACGGTTGAGCTTGGTGGACACGTGCGCAGTCAACCGGC
>JAVXWV010000538.1:0-3547 GCA_032230775.1 Mycobacterium sp.
TGGCGGCTGCGAGTTGATCCCGCCATTCGGCAGGCTCATAGGCATGTGGGTTCACCAATCGTGTGGTGCTCGTTGTCACCACATTGATTCCCGCGCTGAGCAGCTTGGCGTAGTCGGGGATCGCCAGTGCGTCACGCTCCGGACCGCTGGCCGCGTATACGACGCAATCGGGTTTCAGGGCGATCAGCGCATCGGCGTCGGTGGTGACCGCCAGACCAATCGGATCGCCGTTGGCCAGTTCGCCTGCGTCCTTGCCGTCCTTCTCGGGTGAGTGCACCCATACCCCGACGAGGTCCAGGTTGGGCCGCTGGTGGATGGCGCGAATGGCGATCGACCCGATCCCGCCCGTCGACCACACCACGACCCGATGCTGACCCTCACTCATGTATGTTCCTCCTCGATTGGTCGCGCGGCTTAGAATAGCAACCACTATTAAAACAGAACAAACTTTAGGTAAAGTCGTTCGGCGTGACCGCCGGAGTCGGGATGATGCGCTGATGTTCACCCTTCGGTTCGACATGCGCGCGCCGGAGGGCGGTGCGCCCGTTGCGGATCTCTACGCGGCGGCCATCGACATGTGCGCGTGGGCTGAGACGCGCGGCGCGGTGATGGCGGTGCTGTCCGAACATCACGCCACCGATGACGGGCACCTGCCGGTGCCACACATCCTCGCATCCGCGATCGCCGCACGCACCAAGCAGCTGTCCATCCTGTTGGCCGCGGTGCCCATCACCTTTTGGGATCCGGTCCGGCTGGCCGAGGAAATCAGTGTTCTGGACATCATCAGCAGGGGCCGCGTCTCCTACGCGTTCGGAATCGGCCATCGCGCCGAGGAATACGAGCACTTCGGGGTCGAGATGCACGAGCGGGGCAAGATGGCTGACGAGTCGCTCGCGTTGTTGCTGCGGCTGCTGTCGGGGGACCCCGTAGACCATGACGGCCGACATATCCACGTGACACCGGCACCCGCAACGGCGGGCGGTCCCTTCATGCTCATCGCGGGCGGAACCAAGGCGGCGGCGAGGCGCGCGGCGAGGTACGGGCTGGGGTTCATCTCCCAGACTGCCTCGCCAGAACTCAGGGAGTTCTACGAAGCGGAATGCCGTGCCAACGGTCATGAGCCGGGCATGATCCAGTTTCCCGTTGCGGGCGCACCGACCACGGTCTTCGTCGCCGATGACATCGACACGGCGTGGGACGAGCTCGGACAGTACCTGCTTCACGATGCGATGACGGCGGCCTCGTACAGACACGGCGACGACTCGGTGGCCAGCATCTCTTGCGCTGAGACCGTCGCCGGATTACGTGAGGCGCAGGGTCCGTACCGGATCTTCACGGTCGACGAGGCCGCCGCCTACATCCGGGCAGGCAAGCCGCTGCCGCTTCTGCCACTCTGCGGCGGTGCCCCGCCCGAGGTTGCGTGGCCCTATCTCGAGCGTGCCGCCATGGCTACCGAGCGTGCATGACCACCCGGAGTGAGGAGATCTCGTGACAACACCGCTGCGAACGGTGGTCTGGTCGACGGGCGGCGTCGGATCCATTGCCGTCGAGGCGATCCGGCGCAGACCGGATCTCGACCTCGTGGGCGTATGGGTGCATTCCGACGCGAAGGTCGGCAAGGATGCGGGCGAGCTGGCCGGCGGTGAACCGATGGGGGTGGTGGCCACCAATGACGGCGAAGCGCTCATCGCGCTGCAACCGGACTGCGTGGTCTATGCCGCGAGCGGCCCGGAACGCGACGCGAGTGCGGTGTCCGACTACGTCCGGTTGCTGGAAGCCGGAATCAACGTCGTGTCAACGACTTCCACCAGCTTGGTGTACCCGCCCGCGTACTACTCGCCCGAATGGCGTGACCAGATGGCCGTGGCGGCGAAGTCCGGCAACGTGTCGTTCTACGCGTCCGGGGTTTTTCCCGGTTTCGGATCGGATCAGCTTGCGCTCCTACTTTCGACGCAATCCAAGCAGATCAAATGCCTCAAGGTCACCGAAGTCGCTCTGAACGACCATTACCCGGTGGCGGACGTGATGATGAACGGTATGGGCTTCGGGCACCCGCTCGATTTCGAG
Source organism: Mycobacterium sp. (assembly GCA_032230775.1). Classification (GTDB taxonomy): domain Bacteria; phylum Actinomycetota; class Actinomycetes; order Mycobacteriales; family Mycobacteriaceae; genus Mycobacterium. The sequence goes on from JAVXWV010000538.1 coordinate 2,068, forward strand.
CCAATGCTCAAAACCCCAGGATTCATCGAAATGGCTTGGAAGGCCCCGATCTACCTGATGGCCGCCGGCCTCGGAGTCGAGATCGGAGAAGTGCGCGGATCACTCGACCGGCGTACCACCGACAGGGATATCGAGGTCGCGTTCGGCACCATCAAGGCCGGGACGTGCGGTGCCGTGTGCACCCGCGCCGCCGGCGTGGTGAACGGCCGGGAAGCGATCGTGCTCGAGCACATCATCCGGATGTCGCGCGACGTGGCACCCGACTGGTTGGCCTCGGAGTTCGACGCCACCTACCGCGTCGACATCGAGGGCGACCCCGACATTCACTGTGCGATGAACCTCGGGGATGCCGAGGGGCATGGCGCGGGCCACGCGGCGATGGCCGCAACTGCCATGCGGATAGTCAATGCGATCCCGTATGTGGTCGAAGCACCTGCGGGACTACTGAGCTCGCTGGACATGCCGAACACGTTGCCCCGCTACGCGTTCGATTGAGCTGGAGGCCACGATGTTCTCAATTCGGTTCGATATGCGCGCGCCGGCGTTCGGCGCCGCGACGACGGACCTCTATGCGGCGGCGATCGATATGTGCGGTTGGGCGGAACAGCACGGCTGCCTGGCTGCGGTGCTCTGCGAACACCACGGAGCTGAGGACGGTTATCTTCCGGCACCTATGATTCTGGCCTCGGCCATCGCGGCGCGCACGGAGCGGCTCATGATCAGCCTGGTGGCCGCAATACTGCCGTTCTACGACCCTGTTCGGCTCGCGGAAGAGATTGCCGTACTTGACATCATCAGCAAGGGTCGGACTTCCTACGTGCTCGCACTCGGATATCGTCCCGAGGAATTCGAGCACTTCGGAATTGATCGCGCAGTGCGCGGCAAGCTTGCGGACGAGACGCTGGCGTTGCTCCGCGCGCTGTTGTCAGGTGAGCCCGTCGTCCACCAGGGACGGCGAATCAGCGTGACGCCGTCACCCCAGCCCCCGGGCGGCCCGTCGTTGATGTGGGGCGGCGCCAGCCTCGCGGCGGCGCGGCGCGCGGGCAGAAACGGTCTGGGCCTGCTTGCGAACGGTAGCGTGCCCGGCATGCGGGAGGCGTACGAGGCTGCTTGTCGCGAGCACGGGCACACCCCGGGGCCGGTGCTACTTCCCGAGCCTGACACGCCGGTGGTCACTTTCGTCGCCGACGATGTCGACGCCGCATGGGACGAACTCGGCGAATACCTTCTCCATGATGCTCGCGGCTACGCAAAATGGAACCCGGACAACGATGTGTCCGCAGGCATCTCCGCCGCCCGCGACGTCGCCGATCTCCGGGATGCGTTCAAGTCGCACAGGATCATCCACACTGCACAGGCCATAGACATCGTGCGCGGTGGCGGGATGCTCAACCTGTCGCCGCTGTGCGGTGGAGTGCCGCCGGGCATGGCTTGGCCGTACCTGAAGCGCGTTGGCGAAGTGGTGTTGCCCGAGGCCGCA
>JAVXWV010000553.1:0-5946 GCA_032230775.1 Mycobacterium sp.
GCTGACCGCCCTGCAGTGGGTGGTGTGGCTAGCGCTACTCAACAATGTTGTCGAAAGCGGTATCGCTCAACTACATCCGATGCCCTGGCTGGTGCCGGCCAATTGGTGGTGGATCGTCGTCGGCTTCCTGATGTTCATCAGCCCTGTGGGCCGCATGTCTATCGCGGTGTTGAGCGCGCGGATTCTGCTTGGCGGTCTGGAACCTGGCACCTACCGCAGGGGCGGGGCGGTGCACCTTCGGGTGTGGGTCGCCGAGCGGCTCGGGGAGGCCAGCGGCGCCGAGAACCTGGCAGGCGCACCGTGGCTGGTCTACTACGCCCGCGCGCTTGGCAACAAGGTCGGCAAGGGCGTCGACTTGCACTCCGCGCCGCCGGTCACCGGAATGCTCACCCTCGGACACCGCAGCTCCATCGAGCCGGAGGTCGACCTTTCGGGGCACTGGATCGACGGCGACCACTTCCACATCGGACGCATCACCGTGGGCAACGACGCCACAATCGGCGCTCGCACCACGCTGCTGCCAGGGGCCGTCGTCGGTAAGAACGCCGACGTCGCGCCCGGCTCGGGTGTGGTCGGCAAGGTGAAGAACGGCCAGTACTGGAAGGGTTCGCCCGCGGTGAAGTCCGGCAAGGCCAGGCACCCGTGGCCCGACCACCGCCCGCGGCGCGCACCGTGGTGGGTGGCCGTCTACGGCATCACGTCGGTTCTGTTGGGCGGGCTGCCCCTACTGGCCTTGGGCGTCGGCCTTGCCGTCATCGGTTGGGCAGTCCGCGACGCCGGCTCGCTGACCGATGCGCTTGTCCCTGCGGCTGTGTGGACGCCAGCGGCGACATTGGCCGCGGTGATCGCGTACGCCCTGCTCACCGTGGTCGGCGTGCGGCTGCTGTCGCTGTGGATGCCGGAGGGCTATCACCCGGTGCGCAGCCGCGTCGGATGGCAGCTGTGGGCGACGGAGCGACTCATGGATGCCGCCCGAAACTACCTGTTCCCGATCTACGCCAGCCTGTTGACGCCATGGTGGCTCCGCGTTTTGGGTGCGAAAGTCGGTCGGGGAACCGAGATTTCGACGGCATTGCTGATCCCGAAGTTCACTGTCGTGGAAGACGGTGCGTTCCTGGCCGACGACACCATGGTCGCGTCCTATGAATTGGGTGGTGGCTGGATCCATGTCGCCAAGGCGACGATCGGCAAGAGGGCGTTCTTGGGCAACTCGGGAATCACCCAGCCGGGACGGCGAGTTCCCGACGACGGACTGGTCGCGGTGCTGTCCGCGACGCCGCACAAGGCGAAGGCGGGGTCGTCTTGGTTGGGCAGCCCACCGGTTCGGTTGCGCCGCCAGCCCACCGCGGCCGACGTGCTGCGTACCTTCCATCCGTCCCTGCGGCTGAAGGTTCTGCGCTCGTTGGTGGAGACCTGCCGGCTCATTCCGATGGTGGTGACCTTCGCGATCGGCGTGGCCGTGTTGTTCGCGCTGCAGTGGCTGGCGGTCGATGTCGGCTGGGTGTCGACCGGTCTGGCCAGCGGCGTGGTGCTGCTTGCCGCGGGCGCACTCGCGGGCGGCATCGCGGTGGTTGCGAAATGGCTTGTTATCGGCCGTATCCGGGCGATCGAACACCCGTTGTGGTCGTCGTTCGTGTGGCGCAACGAGGTGTCGGACACGTTCGTCGAGACAGTGGCGGCGCCGTGGTTCGCCCGCGCCGCCAGCGGCACTCCGGTGATGAATCTGTGGCTGCGTGCACTCGGCGCCAAGATCGGCCGCGGTGTCTGGTGCGAAACGTATTGGCTGCCCGAGGCCGACCTCGTCACTCTCGAGAGGAGCGCAACTGTCAACCGTGGCTGCGTCGTGCAAACCCATTTGTTCCACGACCGGATCATGCGCATGGACACTGTTGTGCTGGAAGAGGGTTCCACTTTGGGAACGCATTGTGTTGCGCTGCCCGCCGCAAGGATCGGCGCAGGCGCCACCGTCGGTCCTGCGTCGTTGGTCATGCGCGGTGACGAGGTGCCGCCGTCGACCCGCTGGCAGGGCAACCCGATCGCGCCGTGGAACCTGTTCCGCAAGAAGCGCGGCGATACGCCAGATCCTCCTTCGCCAACGGTGAATGAAGAAAGCGCCGCGTGACGAGGAGCAAGAAGGCGGTGAAGAGAGCGGCCACTCCGGTCATCGACCCCTACCTGCCGGAAAACGGCAACTTCGGCTATCGGGTCTCACGCTACGAACTCGACCTCGAATACAAGGTGGCTATCAACCGGCTGGCCGGGACCGCCACGATCACCGCCGTGACACTGGCGTCGCTGCGCACGTTCACGCTGGACCTGTCCGACGCCCTGTCGGTGGCGAAGGTGTCGGTGAACGGCCGACGCCCGGCCCGGTTCCGTTCGTCGGACGGCAAGCTGCACATCGCACTGCACGATGCGCTTCCCGCGGGGGCGGCGATGATGATCGCGGTGCGTTACGGCGGCACGCCCCGACCGATCCAGTCCTATTGGGGTGATGTCGGTTTCGAGGAACTGACCGACGGCGTGCTCGTCGCGGGTCAACCCAACGGGGCCGCATCATGGTTTCCGTGCGACGACCATCCAAGCACGAAGGCCAGCTACCGAATCCGGATCAGCACCGAGAGTCCGTACTACGCGTTGGCCAACGGTGAGTTGTTGTCGCGCCGCGCCCACGCGGGGATGACAACCTGGACCTACGAGCAGGCCGAGCCGACGTCGACGTATCTGATCACGCTGCAGATCGGAATGTACGGCAGGCACCGCATGGCCAAAAACGGCGTCCAGATGTACGCCGTGCTGCCGGACCACTTGCGACGCAACTTCGACTACGACTTCGGCCGTCAGCCGCAGATGATGAAGTTGTTCATCAAGCTGTTCGGGCCGTACCCACTGGCCAGCGGCTATACGGTGGTGGTCACCGACGACGATCTGGAGATACCCCTTGAGGCACAGGGTATCTCGATCTTCGGCGCCAACCATTGCGACGGCCAGCGCGGCGCGGAACGGCTGATCGCCCACGAACTGGCCCATCAGTGGTTCGGCGACTCGGTCACCGCCAAACGCTGGCGACATATCTGGCTCCATGAGGGGTTCGCCTGCTACGCCGAATGGTTGTGGTCCGAGAACTCCGGTGGTGACACCGCCGACGAATGGGCACGGCACTACTACGAGCCGCTGAAGAACTCGCCGCAGGATCTGGTGCTCGCCGACCCGGGACCGCGCGACATGTTCGACGACCGCGTGTACAAGCGCGGCGCGCTGACGCTCCATGTGCTGCGGCGGCGCATCGGCGACGAGAGTTTCTTTGCACTGCTGCAGGATTGGACGGCGCGATACCGGCACGGCACCGCCGTTACGGACGACTTCACCGGGTTGGCAGCTAACTACGCACACGAGTCGCTGCGAGACCTCTGGGATGCGTGGCTGTATTCCAAAGAGGTGCCACCGTTGTGACGGACGCACCAACGCCGACGGGCCCGATCACGCGCGCCAGCGTTACCCGGGTCGGCACGGCGACGGTGCTGTCCGCGCTGTGCGGGTATGCGGTGCTGTACCTGGCCGCGCGCGATCTCGAGCCTGCGGGCTTCTCCGTGTTCGGTGTGTTCTGGGGCGCGTTCGGTTTGGTCACCGGCGCGGCGTTCGGCCTGCTGCAGGAGGCCACCCGCGAGGTGCGCTCGGCGCGCTACACGGAGGTTGTTGAAGGGCCGCGCACGCATCCGATGCGGGTGGCGGCGATCGTCGGCGTCGTCGCCGCAGCGGCGATCGCCGCGAGTTTGCCGTTGTGGTCAGCGCATGTCTTCGTGGAGTCGCAGTGGTTGAGTGTGGCGCTGCTGAGCGTCGGGCTGGCCGGCTTCTGCCTGCACGCCACGTTGCTCGGAATGCTGGCCGGGGTGAACCGGTGGACGCAGTACGGGACGCTGATGGTGACCGACGCCGTGCTGCGAGTCGTGGTGGCGGCGGCGACCTTCGTGATCGGCTGGCACCTTGTCGGATACCTGTGGGCGACCGTCGCAGGATCCGTCGCGTGGCTGATCCTGCTCATCGCGTCGCCCGCGACCCGCGAGGCGGCGCGGCTGATGACGCCGGGCGGCACGGTGACATTCCTGCGCGGGGCGTCGCACTCGATCGCTGCCGCAGGGGCGAGCGCGATCCTGGTGATGGGCTTTCCGGTGCTCCTCAAGGCGACCTCCAGTGATCTGGGCGCCCCCGGCGGCGTGGTGATCCTGGCGGTGACGCTGACCCGCGCACCGCTGCTGGTGCCGCTGACCGCGATGCAGGGCAACCTGATCGCGCATTTCGTGGACCAGCGCACTGAGCGGATGCGGGCGCTGGTGGCGCCTGCGGTCCTGGTGACCGGCCTTGGCCTGCTGGGGGTGCTGCTCGCGGGGTTGTTCGGGCCATGGCTGCTGCGGGAGGGGTTCGGCTCCGAATACCGGGCCGACGGGGCGCTGCTGGCCTGGCTGACCGCGGCGGCGGTAGCGATCGCGTTGCTGACGTTGACCGGCGCGGCGGCGGTCGCGGCCGCGTTGCACCGCGCGTATTCGGCGGGTTGGGTGTCAGCGACGGTCGCGTCGGCGCTGTTGCTCCTGCTGCCGCTGGGGCTGCAGACGCGCACCGTGATCGCCCTGTTGTGCGGGCCGCTGGTGGGAATCGCGGTGCACCTGGCCGCGCTGGCCAGGGCTCCCGACGGTTGAGCATGTATTTTATTGGGCATCGACAAGCGCTACCACGACGTTTGGATCATCGTCCCCGCCTTCAACGAGGCGAGCGTTATCGGCGACGTCATCTCTGACGTTCGCTCCGTTTTCGACCACGTTGTGTGTGTGGACGACGGTAGCCGCGACGAAACCGGCGATATGGCGTTGCGCGCCGGGGCGCACGCGGTGCGTCATCCCGTCAACCTCGGCCAGGGCGCGGCGATCCAAACCGGCGTCGAGTATGCCCGTGCGCAGCCGGGTGCGGCGGTGTTCGCCACGTTCGACGCCGACGGTCAGCACCAAGTGAAGGACGTCGTCCGGATGATCGACCGGCTCAGCTCCGAGGACGCCGATCTCGTCGTCGGCACCCGGTTCGCCGACCCCGGCGTGGTCAGCCGCACGCCGCTGTTGAAGCGGCTGGTGTTGCGGTCGGCGGCCGCGTTGAGCCGGCGCAGCCGCAAGCTGGGCCTGACCGACGCGCACAACGGCCTGCGGGTTTTCAACAAGACGGTGGCCGACGGTCTGAACCTCACCATGAGCGGCATGAGCCACGCCGACGAGTTCATCTCGCTGGCCTATGAAAACCACTGGCGGGTAACAGAAGAACCGGTCGAAATTCTCTACACCGAATACTCGATGTCGAAGGGTCAGCCGCTGTTGAACGGTGTCAACATCATCTTCGACGGTTGGTTGCGAGGGAGGCTGTCGCGATGAACTGGATCCAGGCGCTTCTGATCGGGGCGGTCCTCGTGCTGCTGGTCTACCTGCTGCGGTCACGCCGCAGCGCACGGTCCAAGGCGTGGGTGAAGGTCGGCTATGTGCTGTTCGTGATCGCGGGGATCTATGCGATCCTTCGCCCCGACGACACCACCGTTGTCGCGAATTGGCTTGGCGTGGCCCGCGGCGCGGACCTGATGGAGTACGTGCTGATCATCGCATTCGTATTCACGACGCTCTCGGCCTACATGCGGTTCAAAGACCTCGAGTTGAAGTACGCGCGACTGGCACGCGCCGTGGCGCTGCAGACCGCAAGGGTGCCCGAGGAGCGTTAGCGCGCTCCGCCGAGCAGCGCCGCCAGCACCTGGATTCGTTTGGCCTCGATTTCTGGCTGTGGCAAGACGGCCCTGACGAGCGCGGCGCCATCGAAGGTGTTCGTCATGATCGCGACCAGCGCCGCGAAGCTCTCCTCCGGGAACTGGTCAGCCCCTGGCAGTGCCCTGGCGATGTCGTAGATGTTGGCGGCGTACTC
>JAVXWV010000615.1:0-5202 GCA_032230775.1 Mycobacterium sp.
CAGGAAGGTTGCGAAGATACCCAGGGGGACATGCAACATGCCGATGTTGCCCGATTCGTGGTAGTTGTGAATTGCCACGGCGAGGTACTCCAACGCGGCCACCCGGTCCCCATGTTCGGCCTCGCGCCTGGCCAGCCAATACGAGAATGTTGTCTCATAGAGTCGGTTGCCGCTGTCGTGCGCGACGAGCACGCTGCGGCGCAACGCCTCAAGCGCGGGGTCTGGATCAGTGTCGCCGAACGCAACCCCGCACACGGCAAGTGTGTAAGAAAGCACCCACGGATTGCCGCTCGCCTCGGCGGCATCGATGAGGCCGTTAGCGGCTACCGTGGCCTCGTCAGTCGAACCGCAGGTGTATAAAGCGGTCACGAGGTTCGCCTTGGCCATCGTGTTGGTGTCGTCAGTGCGCGCCACCTGGGCGCGGCACAGCTCGAGATACCGTTCAGGCCTGCCGACGAATAAATACGCACTGCCGAGAAACCCCTCACCGAAGTACGACACCTTATCGCTAGCAGCTGCGATAACTGTCTGGCCGATCTCGCTGTAGTGCACAGCCTGTTCGAAGCGTCCGACGAGAATGCACAGCGATGCCACCACGCATACGGCAGCGAGTCGAGGATGCTCGACGGCGAGGAGTGGTCCTATCAGCTCTTCGGCCCAGGCTATGGGTTCGTAGTTCTCGAGATGAGGGGCGAGAAGGGCTGCATACGCAGTGATCGCGGCGCCCGCGTCCAGGTCGCCATGATCGGCAGCCCACCGAAACGCCGTGCGCACATTGGCCAACTCGAGTGTGAACCAGTCGAACGCCTCGCGCTGGCGCGGGCTGTCCCACAGGGCCAGGATGTCGTCTTCCCGTCCGGAGAAGTAGCGGGCATGCGCTGTCCGGACCGCTTCTGCCGCATCGGATGTGACGAGTTGCTCCTCGGCGAACTGGCGGATGGTTTCCAACATCGAATACCGGGTCCGCCCGCCTGAGCGCACGGCGATCAGGAGCGACTTGCGCACCAGAGCGTCGAGCACTTCGAGGATGGCGTACTCGTCGCGGTCATCTGATCCGGCTACCGCGCAGGCGCTTTGGAGGTCGAATCCGCCCGCGAACACCGAACAGCGTTCCAGCACTGTCTTTTCGGTTTCGGCGAGAAGGTCGTAGGACCAGGCCACCGCATGGCGCAGTGTCTGGTGGCGTTCCAGGCCGCGCCGCGAGCCGACCAGCAGCCTGAACCGGTGATCAAGACGATCACGCATTTCACTAGCGGTCATCGACGCCATCCGGGAGGCAGCCAGTTCGATGGCCAATGGAATCCCGTCCAGGCGCTGACAAGTCTCGATGACTGCGGCGGCTTCATCGCCGTCGACCATCGAGAATCCCGGTGCAATACCTTGAGCGCGTTCGACGAACAGACTCACCGCCGCAGAGTCGATTCCCGCTGCCGCGTCCAGAGAGCGTACCGGCCGAACCTGCTCGTCTGGGACTGCGAGTCCCTCGCGGCTGGTGGCGAGGATCCGTACAGTCGCCGAGGGCGCGAGTATCGCTTCGATCAGGTCGGCGGCGGCGACGAGAACGTGTTCGCAATTGTCGATCACTAACAGCCGGACCCGGCCCTCCAGCGCGGTGGCCACGGACTCACTTACCGTCTTGCCGGGTTGCTGGGTGATGCCCAGCACCGCGGCCACCGCATCGGGCACCGATGCGGGATCAGTGACGGCTGCGAGTTCGAAAACCCAAACCCCGTCGGGGAACTCGTCGGCCAGTTGTGCCGCGACTTCTAATGCTAGGCGCGTCTTGCCGACTCCGCCTACGCCGGTCAGTGTCACCAACCGGTGCGACTTCACCGCGGTCGTGATCGCGTCGACCTCGGATTCGCGCCCGATCAAGCTGGTGGTCGCCGGACGCAAGTTTCCCGGCGTCGTATCCAGCGCCCGCAGCGGTGGAAACTCGGTTCGTAGTCCCGCTGACCGGAGTTGAAACACCCCAACCGGTATCGGTACATCCCGCAGTCGTCGCGGCCCCAGATCATGTAGATCAACCCCGCTCAGCAGTCCAGCCGTGGAGTCGGCCACCAAGATCTGACCACCGTGACCGGCGGCCATCACCCGTGCCGCACGGTTGAGCACCGTGCCGAAGTAGTCCCCGTCGCGAAGCTCAGCCTCCCCGGTCGCAATGCCCATTCGCACCGGCAACTCAAGAGCCAGCTGGGCCTTCACAGCCGCATCGACAGCGGACCGCGGCGACGCGAACGCAGCGACCACCCCATCACCGGTGTGGCTGAATATGAAGCCGTCGTGCGATTCGATCGCGGTGTGAAGCACCTGGTCGTGTTTGGACAGCGCCGCCCGCATGGCTTGCGCATCGGCTTCCCACCGACGAGTCGATCCCTCGATGTCGGTGAACAGGAACGTCACGACCCCCGAAGGCCAGCCCCCCGCGGACACCCGCACAGAATGTCACAAAGAGCCCAGTCGACGTGCACTAAAGCGCCGGGATCTCAGTCCAGGTCGGCGAGGGCCTTACGCGCTGCTTCTAGTTCGGCTTCGAGGGCGGCGACCTTGGCGGCCTGCTGAGAGCGAGCCTCTTCGATGACCTCGTCGATCGGGGTGGAGAGGTCCTCGTGCAGCTCCTTGGCCGCGCGGGAGACAGCGGCGGCGGCGACCGCGAGGTTGCGGGCCAGGTAGCTGGTGCCCTGCTTGAGCTCGGCGCGCCATTCGCCGTCGGCGGTACCGGTGACGGTGAGGGTCAGTTCGAGAGTCTTGGTCTTCTTGCCTGCCGCCTTCTTGGCCGGAACCTTCTTCTGCTTCTCCACCGCAGTCTCAGGCGGGATGCTCTCGACAGTGGGAACCGAGACGTCGGGAGTGTCGGAGTCGGTGGACAGCGCTTCTCGTGGCAGAGTGTCTACAGTCATGGTTTCCATTAGAACACACGTTCGACTACGAGCCAACTTACCACGCGGCCTTGGGCTTTCGGACTCTTAGAGCGAGGTCACCGTGCCCGTGAGGTGTGGGTCGCCCTTCGACAGGTTCCGCAACGTGAGCTGCCAACCGTCGGAGTCGCGGTCGACATACAACCCGGCGCGGGCAGGCAGAACCACCGGCTTGGCGAACCGCACCGAATACTTGACGGCGTCAGGGAGCTGGCCCTCTATGTTCGCTAAAACCGCTGCTGCGGAGAACATTCCGTGTGCGATGACCGTCGGAAATCCGAACAACTTTGCGGCGATCGGGTTGGTGTGGATCGGATTGTGATCCCCGCCGACCGACGCGTAGTGCCGGATCTGGCCCGGCGTGATGCGCAAGACCGCGTTCGGTGGCCCCAGCTTGGGCTGTTTCTGCGGCGGCGACTTCGGCTCGTCGGACAGGCTGGTTCTCTGCTGATGCAGGAACGTCGTCACCTGATGCCACGCCCGTTCATTGCCGACGTTCAGATCCGTGACGATGTCGACCAGCAGCCCTTTCCGGTGCTCGCGCAGGTTCTCTGCATGCACCTGCACGGACACGGTGTCAGTCACCAGGATCGGCCGATGCTGGGTGATGTGGTTCTCGATGTGCACCGAACCCATTGCGGCGAAGGGAAAGTCGAAGCCCGTGACGAGCGACATCACTGTCGGGAACGTCAACGCGAACGGATAGGTCAGCGGCACCGCATCGCCGAACCGCAATCCGGTGACGTTGGCGTACGCGGCCACGTTCGCCTGGTCGATGGTCAGCTCGTCGACGGTGAGGGTGCGGTCGGGCAGGGTATCGCTGCGCGGCACGAATGGCAGCGCTCCCGCAGCCGCGCGCAGCATGTTCCGTAAACCACTGGGCTGAGTCACGGTGCCAACCCTAGGCGCCGAGCATGGCCTGGCCGCACACCCGGATGGTGTTGCCGGTAACGGCGTTCGACGCAGGGCTGGCGAAATAGGCGATGGTTTCGGCGACATCGACCGGCTGTCCGCCCTGATACAGCGAGTTGAGCCGTCGGCCCACCTCACGGGTGGCCAGCGGGATCGCCTCGGTCATCTTTGTCTCGATGAAGCCAGGCGCGACGGCGTTGATCGTGATGGGCTTGTCGGCCAGCACCGGCGCCAACGCCTCGGTCAGCCCGATCATGCCCGCCTTGGTGGCCGCATAGTTGGTCTGCCCGCGGTTGCCCGCGATCCCGGCCATCGACGACAGCCCGATCACCCGGCCGCCCTCACCGATTGTGCCGTTGTCCACCAGGCCCTCGGTGAGACGAAGCGGCGCAAGCAGATTCACCGCGACGACGGAATCCCAGCGCGCCTCGTCCATGTTGGCCAGCAGCTTGTCGCGCGTGATGCCCGCGTTGTTGACGAGGATGTCTGCGCGGCCGTCGTGCACCTCGCGCAGATGCTCGGTGATCTTGTCGACGGCATCCTCGGCGGTGACGTCCAGCGTCAGCGCCGTGCCGCCCACCTTTGTGGCGGTCTGACCCAGCGGCTCAGCGGCTGCATCTACGTCGATGCACACCACCTTCGCGCCGTCGCGCGCGAACACCTCGGCGATCGTCGCGCCGATGCCGCGGGCAGCGCCCGTCACGATCGCGACCTTGCCGTCCAGCGGCTTATCCCAATCGGCGGGTGGCGCCGAGTCGGCGGCACCGACGCGGAACACCTGCCCGTCCACGTACGCCGACTTACCCGACAGGATGAACCGCATCGTCGACTCCAGCCCGGTCGCCGCAGGCTTGGCCTCCGGCGACAGGTACACCAGGTTCACCGTGGCGCCGCGGCGCATCTCCTTGCCCAGCGAGCGGGTGAACCCCTCGAGCGCCCGTTGCGCGATCCGTTCGTGGGTGCTGTCGATCTCCTCGGGCGTCGTGCCGATGACGACGATCCGGCCCGACTGCCCGATGTTGCGTAGCAGCGGAGTGAAGAACTTGTACAGCCCCTTCAGGCCGGCCGGCTCGGTGATGCCGGTCGCGTCGAACACCAGCCCGCCGAACGAGTCGGCCCAGCGGCCGCCGAGGTTGTTGGACACCAGGTCATAGTCCTCGGCCAGTGCGATGCGCAGCGGCTCGACGACGCGACCATCACCGCCGATCAGCAGGGTGCCTGCCAGCGGCTGATCGCCGGGCTTGTAGCGGCGCAGCGTCTCGGGCTGCGGCATGCCGAGCTGCTTGGCGAGGAACGATCCTGGCCCTGAGTGGACGATTTGGGAATACAGATCGGTAACCATGGCACCTAACTTACTCCAGAGTAAGTACCA
>JAVXWV010000601.1:0-7746 GCA_032230775.1 Mycobacterium sp.
ATGCGCAAAGTCGCACCATTGCCGGATTCGATCCGCCCGTGCCGGTGCCCGCCGACGCCAGCCCCCTCGACCAGCTCATCGCTTTCACCGGCCGCAACCCGGCATTAGCCGGCCAGTGACGCCTTACGGCGGCCCGGAAAGATTTCCCCGCCGGATGTCCTCACGGCACTGGGCGCGTGTCTGTCCGGTCTGCTGGATACAGACGTCGACCTGCTGTTCGATGCCCGCAGGGTAGGCCGGATCGTTGGGGCCTTTCGTGACTGTCGGGGTCGGGACCACGCCGGACTCCAAGGCCCTCATGATGTCGCCGGTGGACGGCAGGCGTGCGCAGTATGCCGTCTGGCCGGTCTCGGTGATGCCTGCTGCCCCCAGCACTGCGCAGGCCGCACCAACAAGCACTACCGGCACTGCCGGGCGTTGTTGCGGGGCGGCCGCGTTTTGGTGACGCCCGGTGAGCACGACCGCCGCGGCGGCCCCGGCAATCAACAGCACGGCCAGAATCGCGGCGGCTATCACCAGCAGCCGCTTCCGGCTCTTCGGTTTGTTCCTGTGACGGCGCGCGTACGCCGCAGCGGCCATCGTTGCGTCGTTGCCTGCGAGCGCATTGGCGAAGTCCATGCATGTGTCGTACCGGTCGCGGGGTGACTTCGCGAGCGCCTTCGAAAGCACAGGGCCCAGGCCTGAGAGTTCGGGCTTGCGCTCCTCGATCGCGGGTGGCGGCGCTGAAACGTGCTGACTGATCACGACGGCGGGATTGCGGTCAAGGTACAGGTGCGACCCGGTGAACAGCTCGAAAGCCGTTGCGGCAAGCGAGTATTGGTCGGCACGGCCGTCGAGTGGGTGGCCCATCAGCTGTTCAGGCGCAGCATAGGCAACCGTGCCGACCGTCATGTTGGTCTGGGTCAAGGTGCTGGAATCGTCGACCCGTCGTGCGATGCCGAAATCGGCCAACATCGCGCGCCAGCCACCGGAATCCAATTCGGCCATCAGGATGTTGGCCGGCTTGACGTCACGGTGCAACAGTTGGCGTTGATGGGCGTAGTCGAGTGCGTCGGCGACCGCGGTGACAATCTGCACGACTTCGTCGGGCGGCATTCCCTTGCGGTACTTGTCCTCCAACAAGCGGGAAGCGTCGGTGCCCTCGACGTAGGCCATCGTTATCCACAACTGGCCCTCGTACTCGCCGCGGTCGTAAACGGCGACGATGTTCGGGTGCGACAGCGTGGCAGCATTCTGGGCTTCGCGGTTGAAACGTTCGCGATACTCGGGATCGGCCGACACGTGCTGCGCCAGCACCTTCAACGCGTCGCGGCGTGGCAGCCGCGGGTGCTCAACTAGATAGACCTCGCCCATCGCACCCGAACCCAGCCGCCGCAGAATCGTGTATCCGGCGAACGTCTGGCCGGCCGCTAACGACATGCGGGGATCCTACCGATGGTCATGCTTTTCACTGAGGATGTGCCGCCAGGTAGTAGGCGACGGGGATCGGCGAGGTCGCGATGTACCCGATCGGCAGGAGCACGTCACCTGCGGTGGTGTAGTAGTAGACGTCCCACCGGTAGTAACCGGCGAACGCGGAAGGGTCAGACGCGAGTACGGCGGCGTAGTCCTTGACCGCCCGCACGTACAGGTCGGAGTGGTTGTAGCGGAACAGCGCGTGATCCGGGTCCTGCACGAAGCCGTTGGCGGCGAGGTAGCGACCCGCCGCCATGATGCTGTCATGCGGCGAGAGGATGTCGCCGCCGCCGTATTCGGCGAACGTCGATGGCATGAATTGCATTGGGCCGTGCGCCCCCGCGGAGCTCAAACCGACGACGCGACCAAAGGTGGTTTCGATCTGGTTGATCGCCGCCAGGTAGTTCCAGCCAACGCCTGTCGCGCTTTCGGCTTCGCGGTAGTAACCGAGCAGTTCATTCGCGGGCGCAGGGGCGTCGATGCGCCACGCGGGCAGAGTGTCGTTCGAATGGCCGCCAAGCAGCCCGTTGAGCTGGTGGCGCGCGTCGATGTTGTAGTCGTAAATGCCGAGAAGCGGTGCCGGAATCCGCGGCCGCGCGATCGCTTCCCATTCCGGATTGCGAGCGAGAGTTCGGTACGCCACTTGCTGGCGCCGCGCCGCATCCACCAGCACAGCTTCGGTCGACGCCGGATCGCGTAGCGCCCGTTCGTCGGCGACTAGGTTGTCGGCCAATTGCGCGGGGTCAAGTGCGAGCCGTGGCTGCGCCGGGAGTGTGGTGGCCACGGGCGACGGCGTGACGGTCCGTACTACGGATGGCTTGGCGGTTGACGTCGACGAGATCGGCTCTGAGCAGGCGCCGAGCGCGAACGACGTCGCGACCACGAGCAGTGCCGTGCCGCGACGCATCCTTCTATCTTGTACGAGTTCGGCGGGACGCGAACGACGAATGGGCGGTTGGGCGGCGCTGAAGTGGACCGGGCGGTGCGACTGGCCCGTAACCTGTCAGAAGTGCGAACGGCATTTCACGAGCAGCTCGAGGGGCTGGCGTCAAGCATCGCCGAGATGTGCGGGCTTGCGGGGGCGTCGATGGAACGTGCGACGCAGGCGTTGCTCCAAGCCGATCTGCTTCTGGCCGAGCAAGTGATCACCGACTACGAGGGCATGGTGTTGCGGGCGGCTGCGGCCGAGGAACGCGCGTTTTCCGTTCTGGCTTTGCAGGCTCCCGTCGCCGGTGATCTGCGCGCGGTCGTCAGTGCGATAGGAAACGTTGCCGACGTCGACCGGATGGGCGCGTTAGCCCTGCATGTCGCCGAGCTGGCCCGGCGGCGACACCCCGCCAAGGTACTGCCCGAAGAGGTCAACGGATATTTCACCGAGATGGGCCGCATAGCGGTCGACATGGGTAACAGCGTTAAAGACGTTGTGCTGTCAGGAGATCCGGATAGGGCCGCGCAACTCGATGACGATGACGACGACATGGACAACCTGCACCGTCATGTGTTTAGCGTGCTCATGGACCGAGAGTGGAAACACGGCACCGCAGCCGCCGTCGACGTAACCCTGCTCAGCCGCTACTACGAACGATTCGCCGATCACGCGGTAGAAATCGCCCGCCGTGTCATCTTCCAAGTCACGGGCGAATCCCCCGGCGCCGCCCCGTCGGCGTCGACAGGCGACCCCCCATGACCGGATTTGCTCTTGTGCTGGCGACCGCGCTCCTCATGTGCCTACACACCTGGAAATATCGGCACTGACCGAAAGAGCTTCAGAGCCTGCCCGATTCGCAGCGTGCCTACTGAGTCGGCTGATAGATCTCGTTTGCAGCTAGCGACGCGACACCGAGTTCGGCCGCGACTGCGTCGATGGCTTGCTGCGCGATTTTTACGTCGGCCTGACCGTCGGGAGTGAAGTACGGGGCGACGTAGCGCTCGTAGTGTCGTTCCACTTCATCACGCGTCAGTCGCTGGAGGAACGAAGCAAGGTAGTCGACGGCCAGGGCAGGTTGTTCGGCGATTGTCCGCAGGGCCCGCTCGTTGGCCCGCACCAGCGCCTGAAGTGCGGGGCTGTCCAGCGGGATGTGAACAGGGTCTACAGCGACGCCCACGGTGGGGATCTGGAAGTAATCGCCGACCCACCCCAGCAGGTGAAACCCTTCTTCTTCGGCGACCTGTTCAGGTGAAAGTGTGCTGCCGACATAGGCGGCGTCGATGGAGCCGTCGCGAAGACGTCGCAGGTCCATCTGGTAATCACCAGGAACCCGCTGCACACACTCCAGGTCGCGGTCGGGGTCAAGGCCGTGCTTGCGGAGGACGATCCGCGCGAAACAACCGGGCGCGGTGTGGGCACCGTGAACCGCCAGACGACGCCCGCGGAGGTCCGCCATCGATGTCACATCTGCGTTGCCGAGAAACCAGAACAACGGACGATGGGTGTTGACGCTGAGCATCTTCCAGCCGATGCCGTCGGTCAGCCGCGAAAGCAGGGCCCGGCCCAGACCGATCGTCGCGCCGCGGCGCACACGTTCCGTTTCCCAGCCGACCCCTTCGCGAATGGCGAGGTGGACGCCTTCATCCTCGTAATAGCCCTGTTGATCGGCGACATAGGCGACCAGTTCCTCGTGGTACCCATGTCCGACGTAACTCAGGTCGATGGTGTGCATGGCCGAAACCCTCCTCCAGATCTGGTGAATTCAGTGGCGGCGAAGCCACTTTCAATCCATGGAAAGGCCGCCGTTGACCGGAAGGTAGTGGCCGGTGGTGAAACCGGACTCCTCACTTGCCAGGAAGGCCACCGTGCTGGCCACCTCGTCGGGGCGCACGAGGCGCCCCATGGGGTTGGTTGCGCCGAGGTGGCGCACCTGGTCGGGCGAGAACTGTCCGGTCACCTTGGTTTCATCGACCGTGGCCGGCGCGACGAGGTTCGCGGTGATGCCGTGTGGCGCCAGCTCGAGTGCGATGTACCGGACGAACTGATCCAGTGCCGCCTTGGCGGTGCCCAGCGTGATCATCCCGTCGCGTGGACGGCGTGATAACCCCGTGCTGAGGTACACCAACCGTCCGTAATTGCGGGAAATCATCCCCGGCACAACGGCTTTGGTGATCAGAAAGGCAGCACACAGCTCGCGGTCCACCTTGCCTCCGAGCTGCTCCCAGCTCAGGTCGGCGAACGAGGTGACATCGAATGGGATCAATGCGTTGTGCACGATCACGTCGACGCCGCCCCACCGCTGTTCGGTTTCGCCCACCATTGCGACCACATCGTCGGCCTCGGTGACATCGGCCCGAATCGCGACGGCCTCACCCCCCGCCGCGGTCACGGCCTGGACCACCTCGTCTGCCTGCTCGGCGCTGGACCGGTAGTTGACGACCACCCGAAACTTCTGCTCCGCGAGGACGCGTGCGGTCGCCGCACCGATTCCCCGACTGGCACCGGTGATCAGAGCAACACGACTCATTTTGAACATTCCTCTCGCGAGACCCCGGGGCCCAGCTGGTCGTTACCGCTGCGCACCCGAACGCGGTTCTCATCGTGCAAGCCGGATGCGCCGAATTGGCCTACTCGCGCCGATTCCCACTGTTCTCCCAGGTAGTACCCGCGCCAATAGATGTTTCGGCGGTACTTCCTCAATTACTGCACGAGATTTTTCGCCGCTGGCGTCACCCGAGCGCCTGCGGAGTCACGAGGAACTTCTCCCTGGTCGCCCGCTTGACGTAAGCGTTGAACGCATCGGGGCGGAGCATGCCTGCGAGTGACACCTCGCGGGTGTAGGTGCTGCCGAACGTCGTGGTCAGCTCTGCGGCCACGCGGGCGCGAAGCCGACCGATCGCCTCGGCCCCAACACTCTGAAGGAACGGCGTGAGCAGCCACCCTCCAATCCCCCACGCCATGCCGAAGTTCCTGGTGAGCGTGGTCGGACCCGTGTCGAGCGCGCCGTAGATGTACACCTGCTTGTGGACGGTCGACCCATAGCGCGAGTACTCCCCCGCGGTTGAGTTGGCCGCTTCTTCCATCCCGTTGAGGATCTGACTCGCCAGCGTTCCTCCACCCGTGGCGTCGAACGCCAGCGTCGCTGACGTCGCTTTGAGGGCTTCCACGAGATCTGTCGTGAACGTCGGTGATGCTGTGCTGCAGACGTGGACCGCACCAAGCGAGCGCAACAGTTCCTCTTGATCGGGCTTGCGGACGATATTGACCAGCGGCACCCCGTCCTTTTGACAGAGCTTGACGAGCATCTGGCCAAGATTCGAGGCCGCGGCCGTGTGCACCAGGGCCGAATGGGCCTTCGCGCCGCATGGTTTCCAGCATTCCGAGAGCCGTCAACGGATTGACAAACGACGACGCCCCTTCTTTAGCCGTTGCCCCTGAGGGCAAAACTAGACACGCGGAAGCGTCGACCACTCGGTACTGCGAGTACATCGCGCCGCCCGCAATACCCACCGTTTTCCCAAGCAGTGCCTGTGCCGCTGACGACTGGCCCGCCGCCACGACTGTGCCCGCCCCCTCATTACCCACAGGAAGTGGTTTGTCGATGCGCGCCGAAAGCCCTGCCAGCGCACCGGCTCCCAACGATGCTGTGACGACGGGTCGTTCCGGTGTGCCCTCCACGGTTGCGGTCGTCATGTCCGCACCGGCGATGAGGACGCCCAAGTCCGACGGGTTGATCGGCGAGGCTTCCACGCGGACCAACACCTCGTTGATGGCGGGGATTGGAACTGGGACGTCGTGCAGCGAGAGGTCCAGCGTCCCCTGCGACGTCACCGTCGAACGCAGTTCCAGCGCACTGTCGGGCAAGCCTGCGGTCATGGGTCGCCTCGTTCCGGTTGGGACGTGCTTTTACTCTATTTCAGCACCAATCCCTGCACGCAGACCCGCAATCTCTCTCATCTCGCCGAGCACGCGCACTACTACCTGGGCGGCCAACCACAACGCCACCTGATCGTCTCCGGATACGCCGGCTAACAACGCGGCGACTCGCTGCCGGATGACGTCCCCGCGCGCGTCCCAGAACTTCCGGCCTGCCTCTCCCAGCATGACCAGGGACGCTCGGCCGTCATCGGGATCGCTCCATCGCTCCAGCAGCCCCTGGCGCTCCATCCGCTGTACCAGCTGAGTCATTCCTGATTGGCTGGCTCCCTCGGCTGTTGCGAGTGCCGTCAAGCGCATCGGACCCTCCCGGCTTATCCGGTTCAACACCAGCGCGGCGCTTGCACTGAGGTCGTCGCGGTCGACCAGATGCCGAAACATCAGGTCGGTTCCGAGAGTGATCATCTCGGCGATGACGTCCGCACTGCCAGCGACTAAGCGCTCCATGGCACATTTATATCACCGAAGTAAAGTTCAAGCGCCTCTGTCACATGCAGACGAACACTAAATACTGATATTTTCCTGTACGTAAACATGTTACGCGCCCTCATGCGGTTGAGTTGTCCATCCTATCTAGGATATAAATAAGCCCCATGACGTTCGAGGTGCCGGGGGCGACTTCGGCTGACCCCGGTTGGAGCGTCGAGTGAGCCAACGTTCTGCGGGCCGGACTTTGCTGGCGAAAACCTGGCTGCCCCTCGTTGCCGTCGTTGCGGTCGCCTTAGGTGCGCTGTGCATGTGGAAGGTGCACCAGGCGTCGGCCCCTGGACCCGTCCTCGCAGTCAATGGCCCCCAGGCACCCGAGGAGTTCGTCCCCAAGCAGCTCACCTATGAGTTGTTCGGCTCCCTCGGAGACGGCGGGATGCTCTCCTATATCGACATCGACGGGCACCCGCACAAGGTCGATCTCACGTCGTTGCCCTGGTCGCACACGGAGACCACCACGCTCACCGTTGTTTCCGGCAGCATCTCGGCGCAGGTCCACGGGGGTCAGGTCGGCTGCCGGATGCTGGTCAATGGCGTTGTCCGCGATGAACAATCGGCCACACGTCAGGACGCGGACGTCACCTGCAGAGTGAAATCCGCGTGAGCGACCATCGGGCCGGTCGACCCGTCTTCGCAAGAACGGTCCGAGTCCTCGCGATACCGATCATCATCTTCTGGGGTCTGGTCGCCGTCTCGACGAACACTTTCATTCCGAAGGTGGAAGACGTCGCAGCAGAACTCGCCGGTCCGATGATTCCGACCTACGCGCCGTCGCAGGTGGCGATGCTGCACATCGGCGAGAAGTTCCACGAGTCCACGTCCACCAGCCTGACCATGGTCGTGCTGGAAGCCGACCGGCCGTTGGACGACAGAGACCACCAGTACTACGACGCCTTGATGCAGCGGTTGAAGAACGACACGCAGCACGTGCAATACGTGAT
>JAVXWV010000712.1:0-12023 GCA_032230775.1 Mycobacterium sp.
CGCTCGCCCACCGGTTGTTCGGCATAGGGCACCCCACGCCAGACCCCGACGCCACCTTCGGTGGCGCCGCGCAGATCCCCTAAGCCCGTGTGTACGACGGTGGAATGTCCAACAACGACTGCCACACCCAAATCGTAGTGTGCAAAGCTGGACGGACCTGGGTCCCAACAGGGTGTGGCGAGCGACGGAGCGATGCGATGACCTTCAACGAGGGTATGCAGATCGACACGAGCAACATCTCGACGGGTGGCCGGGGGCCAGGTCGCGGAATTGCGGTCGGCGGCGGGCTCGGCGGATTGTTGATCGTGGTGATCGCCCTATTTCTCGGCGTCGACCCGAGCACGGTGGTACCTCAGCAACAGCAGATCGACGCCGGGGGCGTCGACGCGCCCGGATACGACCTGAGCCACTGCAAGACCGGAGCTGACGCCAACAAATATGTGGAATGCCGGGTCGTGGCGACGACGAACTCGGTGGACGGGGTCTGGGCGCAACTGCTGCGTGGGTACACCCCGCCGCACACCACGCTCTTTCACGGTCAGGTTCAGACCGGCTGCGGCCCCGCGACCAGTGACGTCGGGCCGTTCTACTGCCCCGTCGACAAGACCGCCTACTTCGACACCGACTTCTTCCAGGTGCTCGTCGACCAATTCGGCTCCAGCGGCGGCCCGTTGGCGCAGGAGTATGTGGTGGCACACGAATACGGCCACCACGTGCAGGACCTCCTAGGCGATCTCGGCCGCGCACAGCAGGATCCTGAGGGCGCCACGGGCGGCGGCGTGCGCACCGAATTGCAGGCCGACTGCTATGCCGGCGTCTGGGCGCATTACGCGGCGATCACCAAGCAGCAGAGCACCGGTGTGCCGTTCCTGGAGCCGTTGAGCGACAAGGACATTGCCGACGCGCTGTCCGCAGCCTCGTCGGTGGGCGACGACCGCATCCAAAAGGCCGCCACCGGACGGGTCAACCCCGAATCCTGGACGCACGGATCGTCTGCGGAGCGGCAGAAGTGGTTCACCGTCGGCTACCAAACCGGCGACCCGAAGAAGTGTGACACCTTCTCCGCCAGCAACCTTGGTTAGGCGCGCCACGGCCGTCGACGCCGTCGCCGAACGCTATCTCGCGACGTTCGCGGCATTGGACCCATGTGCGGCAACGGAAATGGGCATCGTCGGTCACGATGACGACATCACCGACTACTCCCCCGACGGTGTGACGGCCCGGGTCGATGCGGCCCGCTCGGCGTTGCGGGACCTCGACGCAACCAGCCCCGCTGACGACGTCGACCGCGTGACCATCGCGGCGATGCGCGAACGACTCGGTCTGCAGATCGAGCTGCACGACGCGCGATTGGACGTCGGCGACCTGAACGTGATCGCGTCGCCACTGCAATCGATGCGCGATGTGTTCGACCTGATGGCCACCGACACCGACGAGGACTGGGCGCTGATCGGCACGCGGATGTCGAAGGTGCCCGACCGGGTCGCCGGCTACGCCGAAGCGCTGCGCGCTGCGGTGGCCGGCGGGCGCGCGCCCGCGGCACGGCAGGTGGCGCGCGGCATCGACCAGGCAGGCCAGATTCAGCAGCTGTTTGTGGACATGGTGGCCGACGCGGCGCCAGGAAACGCGGCGCTGCACGCTGAACTGCACCAGCGCGCGGCCGCTGCGGCCGACGCCTACGGCGCGCTCGCCGTGGTGCTGCGCGACGAGATAGCACCGCACGCCCGACGTGAGGACGCGTTCGGCCGCGACGCATACCGGGTGCTTTTGCGGGAGTTTCTCGGCACCTCCGTCGACCTCGACGAGACCTATCAGTGGGGCCTTCGCCAGTTGGAAAGCATTGTCGCCGAACAGGAATCGATCGCAGATCGACTCTATCCCGGGACGGCGGTCAGCGAGACGCTGCGACGGCTGGACGACGAGCCCCGCTACCTGGTGCATGGCACCGACGCGCTCAAGGCGTGGATGCAGAATCTTTCCGACCGCGCAGTGGAATCGCTGGCCGACAACCACTTCGACATCGCCCCCGCCCTGCGCACGCTGGAATGCCGGATCGCGCCGACCCAGACCGGTGGCATCTACTACACCGGACCCTCCGAGGACCTGACCCGTCCCGGGCGGATGTGGTGGTCCGTACCGCCAGGTGTGGACACGTTTCGCACCTGGAAGGAAACGACAACGGTGTTCCATGAGGGCGTGCCAGGGCACCACCTGCAGGTCGGCCGGGCAGTAGTCTCCTCGGATCGGCTGAACCGGTGGCGCCGGATGGGCTGCTGGGTGTCGGGTCACGGCGAAGGCTGGGCGCTGTACGCCGAGCGGCTGATGGCCGACCTCGGTTGGCTCGACGACGCCGGTAACCGGATGGGAATGCTGGACGCCCAACGCTTCCGGGCCGCGCGCGTGGTGATCGACATCGGTGTGCACTGCGGGCTGACGGCGCCGGACGGCGGCGTGTGGGACGTGGAACGGGCGTGGTTGTTCCTGCAGTCCCACAGCGCGATGGCCGAGGAGAATCTGCGCTTCGAGCTGGACCGCTACCTGGGCTGGCCGGGGCAGGCCCCGTCGTATGCGGTCGGACAGCGCATTTGGCAGCAGCTGCGCGACGAGATGCTGGGCCGCGGGTTGTCGTTGAAGGAATTCCACGGGCTTGCACTGGATCTTGGTGGGCTGCCGCTTGACGTACTCAGGTCGGCGTTGTCGGGCGAGTTCGCAGGGTAGCGAGCGCATCGACACGCTACCCATCACAGGAACCTGTCAATGCTGCGTATGTATGGCTGGCAGGTGTACGTCTGGCGCGACAGCGATTCCGTCACGTTGATTGATACCGGCGCACGGCCACGTCGACTACACCGGCTCGGCCGTCGGTACGAAACTGCGCGAAGTGGCTGCCACACTGGTGCCGTGACCCCCGAGCCAATCGAACCCGACATCAAGGATTGGACGTGGGTGCTTGATCGCCCGTGCCAGGAGTGCGGCTTCGACCCGGCGGCGGTCGATCACACCGAGGTCGCCGACCGCATCCGCGGCGACGCCACCGACTGGGTCCGTAGGCTCGGCCAGCCCGGGGCGAAGCGGCGCCGTCAACCCACGGTGTGGTCAACGCTGGAATACGGCTGCCACATCCGTGACGTGCACCGAATCTTCAACCACCGGGTCCGGTTGATGCTGACCGAGGACGAACCGCAGTTCCCCAACTGGGACCAGGACGAGACGGCGATCGCCGACGACTACGCATCCCAGGATCCGGCCACGGTCGCGACCGAACTGTTCGACGCCGCAAGCATTGTCGCCGACACCTACGCGAACGTGCCTACCGACGCGTGGACACGGCGCGGCTTACGCAGCAACGGAAGCGAATTCACCGTCGCGACGATCTCGATCTATCACCTGCACGACATCGTTCACCACGCCTACGACGTCGCCCGTTGACTTAAGGAGCAGCCCGCTCCGCGACTCTGGCAGCAGTCCCGTTACGACCGGTGGCCGGTGCGAGCCGTGCGAACCCGCGCAGAATCCACGGCGTTCGCCTCGCCACCGCTTCCACGGCGCGGTCCGAGCGGCGCATCGCGGTCCGGGGTCCGGGGGTCGGCATTGATGCCAGCTCCGCCTCGGGCGATCCCGCCCGCGCACCGTGGCGGTCCACCGCCAGGAGTTGCCAGGTGCCGGGCACGCCACGCAATTCGACGCTGCCGCGGTCCTCAAAGCCCGTCCCCGAGCCGACGACCAAATCACGCACGGTGCGCGAAACAAGGATTTCCCCGGCGCTGGCGTGGCCGAGGATGCGCGCCGCGATGTGTACCGCGATCCCCCCGATGTCGGCGTCGAGCAGTTCGCACTCGCCGGTGTGGATGCCTGCGCGGATCTCGATTCCCAGCGTCTCGGCCTCAGCGCGCAGGGCCTCGGCGCAGCGGATGGCCTGCGTCGGCCCGTCGAACGTGGCCAAGTGACCATCGCCGGTGCTCTTTACCACCGTGCCGCCGAAACGGACCGCGAGGTCGGCGGTGATCTCACCAAAGCGCTGCAGCACCGCCCGCCACCGCTCATCGCCGGTCGCGGCGGCGTGCTGCGTCGACGCGACGATGTCGGTGAACAACACGGTGCGCAGGGCGCGATGTGACTGCGACGGGGCGGCATGGCTGCCGGTGAGGAACTCCTCGATCCCGGTCAGGACCTTGTCGGGCTCGGTGAACCAGGGCAGGCAGTCCACACCGTCGACCTCGAGGTACCGTGCGGCCGGGATGTGGTCGGCGAGATATCGGCCGCACTGCACCGGAACGACGGGATCCTCGCGGGCATGGATGACCAGGGTTGGCGCGGTGATCGTCGGCAGGATCGGCCGCACGTCGAGCCGGAACGACGCTTCGAGTGACGCGCGCGCCATCCCCGGGCTCGCGCACATCCGCTCCGACATTGCGAGCTGGCGCATTCGACCGGCTACTGACGGCAGGCCGATGCTGAATGTCGCACCGGTGCCCCACCCGGAGCGGACGGCGCGGGCGATGTGCTGAATCCGGGCGATCTGCTCCACCGACGGCATGTAATCCTCGCCCAGCTCGGGAAGGATTAGCGCCCACATCTCGGCCGGGTCGCGGTCCATCGTGTCCCAGCCGCCTGAGTGAAACGAATATGCGCCGCAGAGGATCAACGCCCGCGTTCGGTCCGGCCGTGTCGCCGCGAACATCATGGCGGCCGGCCCGCCGTCATTCCCACCGACTATGACTGCTCTTCTGAAGCCGACGGCGTCCATGACGGCCTCGAACTCAGCCGCTCGATCTTCGAGCGTGCGAACGTGCGGGACCGGGTCCGACAGCCCGACGCCGGCCTTGTCGAAAACTACGATGCGACAGAACGTAGCGAGCTGATCGAAGAACGCCTTGTATTCGGGCACGGTCCAGAACAGCTCGAGGTGGCTGACGAACGGTCCGGCGAAGACCAGCTCGACCGGCCCGTCGCCGAACACCTGATACGCCAGGCTGAGCTCGCCGCAGGGTGCATACGACGTTTCCGGCATAGCCCAGAGCCTAATTGTCGCTGGCGCAGATAGCGATCATTGACCACATTGAACACATCTCGCTAATGTGTTCAAATGCGCGCCGACGGGTCCACTCGATCGGTGTCCCCCCGGTTGCTGGCGGCCACCACCGCGACGCTGCGGCGCCTCGGGCCGCGCCAGTTCAGCCTCACCGCCGTCGCCGAGGCCGCAGGCGTCTCCCGCGGCACGGTGCATAACGCGCTTGGCAGCCGCGACCACGCCATAAAGACCGCGCTCGACCATCTGGCGTCGGTGTTCACCGAAACGATGGCGGCCGAGGTCGACAAGGAATCGACATTGGCCGACCAGGTGGCGGCCGCCGCCGTGGTGGTCTGCGCACACCGACAGAGCTCCGATTCGGTCGCGCCCCGCGGCATCAACGAAAGCATTCTCGTGCTGCTGCTGCGCAACATCGGCGACGACCTGATGAAGCGTTCCATCGAGCTGTGGAAGCCGAGGATACGAGCCGCGCAACAGCGCGGAGAAGTCGGAGCCGGGGTGGATCCCGGGCGGGCAAGCGAATGGATTGTGCGAATGTTGTTGAGTTTCGAGCTGTTACCGCCCATCGGCGTGAACCTGGACAGCCCTCGCGCGGTGCGGCGATTCGTAGCCGAACACATCGTCGCCGGGCTCGCAGGAGCCTCGCATGAGTGAGCCGGAGTACGAAGTCGCGATCATCGGCGCCGGGCCCGGCGGCATCGCCGCCGCACACCTGTTGCGCAAGAAGGGCATCACCGACTTCGTCATTCTCGAGCGCGCCGACGACTTCGGCGGCACATGGCGGGACAACCACTACCCCGGCCTTGCCGTCGACATCCCCTCGCTGTGGTACCAACTGTCGTTCAACCCGAACCCTGATTGGAGCCGGCTGTTCGCGCCGGGCCCCGAGCTCTATCCGTACTTTCAAGACACCGCGCGACGCCTCGGTCTATACCAACACCTGCAGGCCAACGCCGAAGTGGTGCAACAGAAGTGGGACGATACATCGGAACTGTGGCGGCTCGATATTCGCGACAAGCCCGCGGTGACGTCGCGATTCCTGATCAGCTCCGTCGGCGGCTACGTCAACGCCAAAGCCAAGGTCGACATCGACGGCATCGACGACTTCGAAGGCACCGTCCTGCGGCCCAACGCATGGAACGACGGCTATGACACCCGCGGCAAGCGAATCGCTGTGATCGGAACCGGCTCCAGCGGCGTGCAGATCACCGCGGCGCTCTCGGAGGAGGCCGAGAGCCTGGACGTCTATCAGCGCACACCGGGTTGGGTGCTGCCGAAGATCGACTTCGAATTCACGCCGTTGGCGCGCAGGGTATTGCGGTTGCCCGGGTTCATCGGGGCGGTGAACCTGCTCGGCCGAATTTCGATGGACGCCTTCATGGTGGTGCCCATCGTGCATCTGCTCCCACGGCTGCCCGACAGGCTTCTGACCCGCGTCCTGCCGCTCTACGACATGTGGTCCCGGCTGCTGTACCGCCTGCTGCTTCGCGCGACGGTCGACGACCCGGCGTACCGAAAGGCGCTCGTCCCCCGCATCGGAATCCTCGCCAAACGCCCAGTCATTTCCAGCGCATTCTTCAAGGCGCTGAACAATCCCAACACCGCGCTGATCACCACAGGGATCGAGCGGATCACCCGCAACGGGGTGCGCACCGCCGACGGCGTGGAACGCGAGGTCGACCTGATCGTGGCGGCCACCGGCTACGAGCTGTGGACCGATCCTGAGACATACCGGCCCGGAACTATCCTGGGCGCCAGCGGATTCGATCTCGCCGAGTACTACCGCGCACATGGGGTGCGCAGCTATGCCGGCACAGCACATCCGCGCCTGCCGAACCGTTGGGAGATCGTCGGGCCGACTGGCTTCGTCGGTTTCGCATGGATGGACTACGACGAGACGATGGCCGAACACGCGGTACGGATGATCGACGAGACCCGCCGCCGTGGCGCTGCGGTCGTCGAGGTCAGCCAGGACGCTTTCAACCGCTGGAACGAGCGGATGCGTCGTCACGGCAAGGCAGTTCAGAAATACATAATTGACTGCAACCGCGGTCTGAACAGCTACTTCGTCAACTCCCAGCAAGAGGTCGTCTACTACCGGCCTCAGACCATCACCGGCTCACGACGATTCGCGCGCCGGTCGCCCCTGTCCGACTACCAGTTCTCCACGCGCCCCACGCAGATGGTGTCCACACCACTTCCGAAGGAGATCCCGGCATGACGAATCCCGATGCCCCGCTGGCAGGCAAGGTCGCCTATGTGACGGGAGCCGCGCGCGGCCAAGGCCGTTCGCATTGCATCAGGCTCGCTCGCGCTGGCGCGGACATCGTTGCGATCGACGCGTGCGCGCCGGTGACCGAGCACAACGGGTACCCGCCGTCGCAACCCGAAGACCTCGCCGAGACGGTGAGCCTTGTCGAAGGGGAGGGTCGAAAGATCCTCGCCGATGAGGTCGATGTCCGCGACGCCGCAGGACAGCTGCGGGTGATCGCCGATGCGCTGGAGCAGTTCGGGCGTCTCGACATCGTCGTCGCGAATGCCGGCGTGCTGAATTGGGGTCGGCTATGGGAGATTTCGGCCCAGCAGTGGCAGGACGTCCTCGACATCAACCTCACCGGCCTGTTCAACACGATCAAGGCGGTGGTGCCACCGATGATCGAGGCAGGTAACGGCGGATCGATCATCAACATCAGCTCCGCGGCCGGAATCAAGGCCGTCCCGGGCTGCGGGCACTACTGCGCCAGCAAGTTCGGCGTCGTCGCCCTGACCAACTCAGCTTCTCGCCCGGCGCACTGCCGACCGACTCGCTGGCCGACCCGGATCTGGTGTCCGACATCGTGTTGTGGTTGGCCAGCGATGCGTCCTCACTGGTGACCGCCGCCCAGATCCCCGCGGACAAGGGCTATCTGAAGATTTAGTTGCGGTGCCGAACCTTCATTACCGCTCGAAAAAACCGCGAAACCTTTGGCAACAGTCGGCGGGTTCCTGAATCCGACGGTGGTAGGGCTGGCGGACACGACCCTAGAGTTCGGCAACCGCGATCGAACCTGCATCACGGACTGCCTTTTCGTTGGTGGTGAGTTCCGCGATGGTTCGATAAGTGAGCGTGTCCGGATCCACGGCCAGCGAATGCGCGTCTTGGGTGCTGAGCCGCTCGACGGCGTCTTTGGAGGCAAGGACCACCCCACCGTGGGCTGCATTCTCGATGCGTGCGGCTTCGTTCATCTCATCGCCGAGTGCGGTGACTTCGAGCCGGCCACGCGTAGAGACCTGGCCGACCATGAGGGTGGCACCCCAATGCACGCCGACTTTGACGCGCACGCTGTCCCTCAATGCCGTTGCTCGGTCACGAATTTCGCGTGCCGCCACAATCGCACTGCGCGCCGCGGCGCTGTCACCGCCGGCATCCTCAGCAAGAAACAACGCCGACGCGCCGTCGCCGGCGTGCTTGCCGAGAATCCCTGTGTGCGCGCCGACGATCGAATCGATGAGGTCGGTCAGCGCGCGGATGAGTTCGAAGTAGGCGCGTGACGATAGTCGTCGGGACAGCTCGCCGGAGGCTTCGAGGTCGGCGAACAGGATCGCCGCTGCTCGGCGACATGGCTCGCGAAGGCGATCCATGCGGCGGTACATCTCGATGTCGCCGCGAGCCAGCCGCATGGCGAGGCTTTGCGGCAGGTTCAGGATCGCCAGCATCAGAGTGCCGATGAAACTGCCATTGGCGTCGTGCAGCCTGATGTGTACGAGATTGGCCGTACTGGGCCACGACTTGTCGAACGATGCCAGCTTCGCGAAGTCCATCTCGACGCGGTGCGCCAGTGTCGGCGGGGCAGGCGCGAGTTCCCGCGCACGTGGGGCAAGCTGTCCAAACACCTCGTCGAAGTCCGGGTCGTTCGGCGGCACGTCGCGCACCATGTGCGGTCCGACCGCCTGCCAATACCGACTGCCTGTCTCTCGGTCGGTTACCCACTCCGGGCGGCGTTTATCTCGGGTGTTCAATGACAGCCCGTAGTGGTGGTGCATCTCGGCCGGGTCCAGTCCCAGACTGAGGGCGTCCTCACTGGTGGTGTATACGACGCGCCACTTGTGGTCGAGGATCTCGGCTGCGACCCCCGCTGCCTCCAAAGCCTGTGCCAACTCTCGCAACTCCGGGTGCTCGGGCAGCGGTAGCGGCGGCGTCTCGCCCACGAACCAACCGTACGATACGACGGCCCGGCTGTACCCCTGTCACACGAAAGTTCTCATCGCATCCCGGTGCCGGGCGTTGCTCACGTCCCCTGCACAAAGGCGCGTCTTGGTCTAGCAAGACGTGGGAAAGTTTCACCTCGAAGCGCCAGCCGTGCCGCGCGGTCTAGGGCCCACAATCCGAGATGCCGTGGGTTCCCGATGAAATCGCTTCAGTCCGGGTGAACCCGCGGGGGACCAAGCGGTAAGGAACGTTCGACGGGTCGCTACAAGCGCGACTGTTCCTTGATCGACGCGTCGGTGGTGCGCAGCGGCCGGATCAATGCGTCCTGCGCGAACGACGCGATGAGATCGCCCTCCTCGGTGTGCACCGCACCCCGGACATACGACATGCCTGCACCGACCTGCGTGCTCTCGTGCGTGTAGAGGATCCAGCCGTCCCACCGCACCGGCTCGTGAAAGCTGACCGATACGGTCATCGGCGCGGTCGACACAGTCAGGTGTGACTGCGCGGTGCCGATGCCCTCATGCGCGCGCATCGTCGTCGAAATACCAAGGTGCCCTGTAAAATACGCGACCAGCGCCTTGGCCAAGTCGTCGCGGGTGGGGATCGGGTCGTAGTGCAGCCAGGCGTACAACTCCGGAGGCCCGACCTCGTCAGGGCTGTTGACATCAACGACGTCTACCAGGCGCAGCTCACGTCCGACCATCGGCATCGGCGAGGCGTTCGCGGCCGCGGGTGCAGCGACATCGGGACGCGGTAGGTGATGGCGGATCACATCGGCGGTCGGAACGTCGAGGAGGGCCGTGACCGTGATGCACCGCTTGCCGTTCTGCTTCGCCGCGACGATCGCTGTGGCGGTGGACCGGCCCTCGCTGACCACGTCGACGTCCAGCTCGACCGGGCCGGCGCCGACCATCACCGCACGCGCGAACACCGCATACACCGACCGCACCGACTTCTCCGGAAACCGTTTGGCCACAGCGACAATCGCCTGCGCCAGCACCTGTGTGCCTTCGACGACCTGTCGTTCGTCCTCGCCTGCGGGGCCGGTCTCGGCGATGAATCGGTTCTCTCCATCGGCAGGCACGTCGAACAGGTCGAGCAGCCCCTGAACGGTCCACGGTGCCTGCGCTGAGTCTGTCGTCATGGGTCGGAACAGTAACCGAGCTTCTGCAAAAGCGGTAACGTCATTACCATGCCGAAGCCGACAGGACGTCCGCCGGACACTGGCGGTGTCGATACCGAACCCCGCGAGCGACGGTTTATGAAGTCGGCGCTGGCGATCCTGGGCGAAACCGGACGCACCGACTTCACCGTGCTCGAGGTCGTCGAGCGGTCAAAGACCTCGCTGCGCTCCTTCTACCAGCACTTCTCCACCAAGGACGAGCTGCTGCTGGCACTCATCGACAAGATCATGTCCGAGTCGACGCGCAAATGGCGCGAAGACACAGCAGGCCTGCCCGCCGTCGGGGCCCTGCGGGTGCTCATCGATCGCATCTGCACGCCCGCCGAATCCAGCACCCAGGACAGGGTCAACCGTGGCCTGACCTACTACAACGACCACCTCGCCGAGACGCTGCCCCGCGAATACGCCCGGGTGCTCTCACCGGTGCATGAGCTGATCAAGGACATCATCAACCGCGGCATCTCCGACGGTTCGTTCCGCGGCGGCCTCGACGTCGACGCCACGGCCGCCCTGATCATGCAATCGGCACTCGGCGCCATGCGGTTGCAGGTCCTCGGCGCCGAACTGAACGGCGTTCCTGTCGATGCCGACCACATCTACGACTTCTGTCTCAGCGGGCTCGTCGGTCCCGGTCACCCTGTCTGACCTGCGCTGCAGACCTGTCCGCGGGGGGCGGTGTTTTCGCTGGTCCAGACGTGGTAATGTCATTACCACTTCGGATACCAGCTTCGGCTAAACCAGACTTCCAGGAGGCGGATATGCCATCACGCGTGCTTCCCTTTCCCGTGTTCGACGCGGACAACCACTTTTACGAGCCCAAAGAGGCGCTGACGCAGTTCCTACCGGATCACCGCAAGGGCGTCATCGACTACATCGACGTCCGCGGTCGCACCAAGATCATGGTGCGAAACGTCGTCAGCGACTACATCCCCAACCCGACCTTCGAGAAGGTCGCCCGGCCCGGCGCCCAGGAGGAGTACTTCCGGCACGGCAGCGGCGGCAAGACCTTCCGCGAGGTCATGGGCAAGCCAATGAAGGCGATCCCCGCATTCCGCAACCCTGCGGCACGGCTGGAGGTCATGGACAGTCTCGGCCTCGACTACTCGCTGATGTTCCCGACCCTGGCCAGCCTCGTCGAGGAGCGACTGAAGGATGATCCCGAGCTGATCCTCGACATCGTTCACGCGCTGAACGAGTGGATGTACGAGACGTGGCAGTTCAACTACGAAGGCCGAATCTTCTCAACCCCGGTTATCAACCTCGGCATCGTCGACCGCGCTCTCGAAGAACTCGAGTGGTGCCTCGAGCGCGGCGCCAAAACCGTCCTTGTCCGGCCCGCGCCGGTGCCGGGAATGCGCGGCACCCGTTCGTTCGGCACGGAGGAGTTCGACCCGTTCTGGGATGCCTGCGTCAAGGCAGGCATCCCCGTGTCGATGCACGCCTCGGACAGCGGCTACTCCGAATACCTCAACGACTGGGAGCCCGGCGACGAGTTCAAGCCGTTCGCGCCGACCTCGTTCCGCATGGTCGCGATGGGCAAGCGGCCCATCGAGGACACCATGGCCGCGCTGGTCTGCCACGGTGCGCTGACCCGTAACCCGGATCTGCGCGTCCTG
>JAVXWV010000765.1:0-7805 GCA_032230775.1 Mycobacterium sp.
TGGTTCCACCTCGAATCCCCACGTTGCGCCGACGCCGTCGGGACCGATGACGTTCCACACCCAGCGGCGCTGATCGTCGACCTCGACGACCTCACACACCGTCTCCCAGTCGCCGAACGCGTCGTGCTGGCTGCGACCGCGGAACCGAGCACCGACCTTGACGCCGTCGGCCCCCTCGAGCCATTCGACGGACTGCAGCTCTGTCGAGCGCCGCGCTGGCAGAGTGATGTCGGTGACGTGTTTCCACAGCGTGGCGACATCGCAGCGGATCCGCTGGGTCACTTCTATCGTTGGCTGATCGCGGTAGCGCACCGTTGAAGCATGCCAAGGATGCGCGAGGACGCGCCGGGAACGACACGAAAGCGAGGCAACCGTGAAGGTCGGCGCCATGATCGAGCCCCGGTTGCCCGGCGCAGTGGAGTTCGCCGAGGCTGCAGAACGCATCGGTGTCGATTCGTTGTGGGTGCCCGAGGTATGGGGCTACGACGCGCTGACGGGCCTGGCGTACGTGGCGGCCAAGACGTCGACGATCAAGCTTGGAACGTTTGTGGTGCAGCTGGGTTCGCGCAGTCCCGCGATGCTGGCGACGTCCGCGCTGAGTCTGCAGGAGCTGTCGAACGGCAGATTCCTGTTGGGTGTCGGCACATCGGGGCCCCGGGTGATGGAGGGCTGGCACGGTGTCCGGTTCCGCAAGCCGGTCGAGACGACGCGAGAAACCATCGAGATCGTCCGGATCGTCAGCCGAGGGGACCGGCTCGAGCACGACGGCGAGATCTATCCGCTTCCGCTACCCGACAGCAGCGGCACTGCCTTGCGACCTCTGGTGAACCCACGACTCGTGCCGGTGTACGTGGCGGCGATGGGGCCGCGAATCCTGCGACTGACCGGTGAGGCGGCCGACGGCTGGCTCGGTAACGCGTTCATCCCCGAGGCCGCCGAGGTGTTTTTTGGTCCGTTACGCGTAGGCGCCGAGCGGGCTGGACGCACGCTGGCGGATCTCGACCTCGTTGCGCCGGTCGCCGTCGAGATCCACGACGACGAGGCGTCCGCAGACGCCGCCGCACGCAGGCACGCCGACGGGTATGCGTTCACGATCGGCGCGATGGGGGCGGGCGGTCGCAATTTCTACAACGACGCGTTCACACGGCTTGGCTACGGCGAAGACGTCGCGAACGTCGCTGAGCTGTGGCAGAGCGGGAAACGAGACGAAGCCCGCCGAGCCGTGCCGATCGACCTCGGACGACTTACGAATCTTGTTGGCACACCAGAAGGCATCGACGACCGCGTGCATAAGTACCGAGACGCTGGGATAACGATGCTGCTGGCGAAATTGGAGGGCGACTATCCGGATCAGCTGGCGACGCTCGAGCGGCTGATCACCATCGTCGCCGACGGGTAGCGCAGTACTTCAGCTGGAGGTCTCCGCGGGTGCTGCGCTCGGCGCGTCTTGACCGCGCGCGGCGGCCACGATGGCGCCTGCGGTCTCGAATGCCGAGGTGTGTTGGTGTGCGTACCGGACGGGAAGATCGGCGGCCTGACGCAGCAGCATGATGGCCAGGGCGGTACTCGTCCGGCAGGGTATGACCAGGAGATTTGCGCGGGCGTCACTCCCGGTGATGGTCATGACGCGGAAACGACGGGTTTCTCGACCTGGCGTGGCCGCAACACCGCGCCGGTTGAGCAGGTCGAGGTCCGGTACACCCTCCAACGGCGACCAGTTGAGGCCGATGTCGACGACTTGACCCAGTGGTTCGCGGAGTGCCTCGATCAGTTCGGGAAGCTCGCGGGCGATCGAGGCGCTGTGCGGCCACCACGCCCCGTCGAGGCCATCGCCCAGTTCGGTGGCCAACGTGAACCGGACTGGACTGGTCAAACGGCGCCCGGCTGGTTCGCTGGTCATGACATCGCCGTGGCGGCAATAGTATCCGAAACCGTTTCAGTCGCAAGGAGTTTGGTGGGTACGCCCGCGTGATCCATGGCCGGCTCCTTCACTTCGAGGCCGACCCGCACGAGTTCGAGGTCGGCTTACGAATCGGATCGCACGTTGATCTTGTTCGGCCGTTTCAAGGCCAGGATCACCGCTGAAGACGAAACGGTTCTCCTTCAAGGCTACACCCAGGAGTTTGCCGTATTCGCCGGCACCACGCGCTACGGCCAAAAGTGTTGTGTCACAACGAAAAGTCAGCAATCGACACGTGCCAAAGTATGATTTCGGCATTGTGCATGCTACTCTGACCTGGGATGTCTTTCCGCATCCGTTCAGAATGAAAGAAGTTGAAGAGTATGGCACAGGGAACTGTGAAATGGTTTAACGGCGATAAGGGCTTCGGTTTTATCGCTCCTGATGGCGACGGCGCAGATGTGTTCGTTCACTACTCAGAAATCCAGGGCAACGGCTACAAGTCGCTCGAGGAGAACCAGCGCGTTGAGTTCACCATCGAGCAGGGGGCCAAGGGCCCGCAGGCAGTCGGAGTGACTGCCGTCTAAGAAGCTCTACGTCATGTGGGCTGGTGGGTTTTCCCGCCAGCCCACAATTCGTTGACGACCCATAAGCATTGATGCACAACAGCTTTCGCCCGGTGGTATCTCGGGCGTCGCCCCTGGGTGTATCGTCAAGGTAGTTGGGAACCCAGCTAGTCCGGGATGAGTCAGCCGATATCCGCTGACCGCGCCGAGCAACCGCTCAAGCCGGACACGCAGGTGACAACCGCCAGTTGGGATCACCTTGACCACCTTAACTACGTTTCCATCGTCGACGTTTCCTATCGCGGGTCACGGATTTTCTTCCGCTCCGAGCTTCGGCATTCTGAGTACTTATCCCCCGACACCATGCGGGCTTGCGACGTTTAGCGCGGCCCTGGCCAACGGCCTCGGCATCCATGGCGCCGACGTCGGCGTCGTGCGGGTGTCCGACGGGCCGCCGTCGGAGAGCGCCCGTGTCATCGGAGAGCTGGTCAACGGCTCGTCGGCTTCCGCCACAGAATGCACCGAGTTGCTGAATCAGCGCGACGTCGCGGTCATCCAGCATGAGTACGGCATCTACGGAGGTGTCGACGGAGACGAGATCGTGGACATCGTCGACGGGCTGCAGGTCCCGTCGTTTGTGATCGCCCACACGGTCCTCAAAGACCCGACGCCACACCAGCGTTCGGTACTCGAGGCGGTCGCGGCGCGGGCGGATCAGGTGATCGTCATGTCCGACGCGGCCAGCCACCGGTTACGCCATGGCTTCAACATCGACCGCCACAAGATCAGCACGATCCCGCACGGTGCGACCGTCCCGATCCACGGTTCCGTCGTACGGCGCGGTCGACCGACGCTGTTGACCTGGGGCCTGCTTGGCCCGGGCAAGGGCATCGAGCGGGTGATCGAGGCGATGGGATCGCTCGGTGATCTGCCCGGCAAGCCGCGGTATCTCGTTGCCGGCCGAACGCACCCGAAGGTGCTGGAGGCCGACGGCGAGGCGTACCGCGATGCGCGAATGGAGCAGGCGCGACGCAACGGCGTCGAGGATTCGGTGTGCTTCGACACGGGCTACCGCAACGTTTCCATGCTGACCGACCTGATCCAGTCTGCGGCCGTCGTTGTGCTGCCCTACGACTCGACCGATCAGGTCACCTCCGGAGTGCTGGTCGACGCCATAGCGAGCGGTAGGCCAGTTGTGGCCACCGCGTTCCCGCACGCCGTCGAGCTCCTGTCCAGTGGGGCGGGCATCGTCGTCGGCCATGACGACCCCGACGCCCTGGCATCCGCCCTGCGCCGGGTGCTGACGCAGCCGCGGCTCGCAGGTGACATGGCGGCCGAGGCTCGCCGATTGGCGCCGGACATGGCGTGGCCGGTCGTCGCGAGTGCATATCTGAGCCTGGCGCATCGGGTCCAGACGCAGCGACGGGCACGGGTATGACCACGGCGCCGCCGGCCCCGGTATTCGACCATCTGCTGCGGCTGACCGATCGTCGCGGCACCTTCGAGCACGCCCTGTTCGCCGAGCCCCGGCCCGAGCACGGCTACTGCACCGACGACGTGGCCCGTGTCCTTGTCGTCGCCGCCCGACAGCCCGACGCCGAGGGCCCGGTGAACGGCCTCGCCGGGGTCGCGGTGCGGTTCTTGAACGAAGCGCAGACTTTCGGCGGCGCGTGCCGCAACCGGATGGACAACGCGGGACATTGGACCGACGAGCCGTCAACCGGTGACCATTGGGGCAGGTGCATCTGGGGGCTCGGAACCGCCGCTGCCCACAGTGATGTCAGCTTGGTTGGCAGGTTGGCGGTCATTCAGTTGGAGCGCGCCGCAAACGCACGGTCGAAATCGCCACGAGCGATGGCCTACGCGGCACTGGGCGCTGCTGAGCTTCTCGCCGTCGACCCCGCCCATCGCGCGGCGCGCGAACTCATCTCCGACTACGCCGCGTCTCTCGCCGCTCCGAACGGAGACCCGGCCTGGCCGTGGCCCGAACCCCGCCTCACCTACGCGAACGCCGTTCTCGCCGAGGCGATGATCGCTGCAGGCGCAGTGCGAGACGACTCGACGCTGCGTCAGCGCGGCCTGGACCTATTGGGCTGGCTGATCGAATACGAAACAGCCGACGGACACTTTTCTCCCACCCCGGTTGGCGGCAGAGGTGCCGAGGACGCCCGGCCCGGATTCGATCAACAACCGATCGAGGTGGCCGCTCTCGCCGATGCGTGCGCGCGTGCTGCCGTCGTCGACGCGGGTGCGATTTGGCCAGACGCCGTCCGTTCTGCTGCGGCCTGGTTCATGGGCGACAACGACGCAGGTCAGGTCATGTGGGATCCGGAAACGGGCGGCGGATACGACGGGCTGCACGCCGACGGGGTAAATCGCAACCAGGGCGCCGAGTCGACCCTGGCGGTGATCTCGACTCTCCAGCACGCTCAGCGCTTATCGACTGTGCCGCAATGACTTCGGTTCGGGCCGGCCTCGTGACGCGCAGCCCGCAGCGGATCGCGGCCGACCCGTCGAGGGTCATCACGCAACTGTTCGTGCCCGGGCAGGAGGGCTTCGAGCTTCAGGACTCCCGCGCGGGTGCCGTGCTTGCTCGCATCCTGGCCCTCGACGAGGACGAGGTGCGTGCGTCGTTGGATGATGTCGTCACCCGCTTCGACGGGCGGCACCGCGATCTGGTCGGCACATTCCGCACGCATGCCCATGAAGTCGCCGACCGTCTCGATCCCGCCCGTGATCTCTCCGAATCGCGAATGTTGTTGCTGGGCGCGGTATTCACCAACGAATACGCGATCGAGGGTGCGGCGTTGTGCAACCCCAGCATGGTGGCTCACCCCGACCAGACGGGAACGTCGGCGGGCAGCCTACGATTCGTGATGAGCGTGCGCGGCATCGGGGAAGGCCACCGTTCGACCATTGGATTCCGGACCGGCGTCGTCGACGGGGCAGGCAGCATTGTGTTCGACGATCCGGGTCCGTTCGCCAGCGTCGGCGAGGTCGTGCCGACGCTGCTGGACGGTGCGGTGATGCGTCGTGAGCTGGGTCGGCTGCACGGTGGCGGCGAGGCGGCCGACTATGTCCTCGATGCGCTCGGCGACCAGTTCACCCGGGCCGACCTCGACGAACAACTCGACAAGCTTCAGACCCACCGAAGAACGCGCGGCCACGCGACGGCGACGATCTCGCTGATTCGGACCGTTGCCGAACGGACGTATGGCGTCGAATTCGCCGACGACAGCGTGCTTTCCGAGCGCGTTCTGTACCCCGCGATGGGTGCCGAAGCGGCAGGCATGGAGGATGCACGGTTCGTCCGCTTCGTCGACGACGACGGGTCGGTCACGTTCTATGCCAGCTACACCGCCTACAGCGGATCTCACATCAGCCAGCAGCTGTTGGACACAAGGGATTTCCGTGCGTTCACGTCTACGCCGATGGTGGGCCGCGCCGCAGAAAACAAAGGCCTGGCACTGTTTCCCCGCCGGATTGGTGGGCGCTTCGCGGCCATGTCCAGATCGGACCGCGAATCGAATTCGATTGCGTACTCGGATCATCCGTTCGAGTGGAGCGATTCGGTTCACTGCCAACGGCCGGTTCGCGCTTGGGAGGCGTTGCAACTCGGAAACTGCGGTCCGCCCATCGAAACCGAGGCTGGCTGGCTAGTGCTTACTCACGGCGTCGGCCCGATGCGCACCTACGGAATCGGGGCGATCCTGCTCGACCTCGAGGATCCCACGCGGATTGTCGGGCAGCTCCGGGAGCCGCTGCTGAGCCCCGCCACAGATGAGCAGGACGGCTACGTCCCCAATGTCGTCTACTCGTGCGGTGCGCTTGTGCATGGGGGAACATTGGTGGTGCCGTACGGCATAAGCGACGCCGCAATCGGTATCGCGACGGCGCCGCTGGGTGATCTGCTGACGGCACTCGACGGCTGACCGGCCAACAGGAGGGGTCCCATGAGACGAGAGGTTGGCGCTCAACTCGAGGTCGAGATCACGGCGCCGACAACCTTGGAGTTCCAGATCGCGGTCGCACCGCATCCCAATACCGAGGTGTATGAGTCACTGTCCTTCGACTTGGATGGCACGAGAGTGCAGCCGTTGGAGATCAGCGGTACACACGGCAACCGCATTCACAAGCTGGACGTGCCTGTCGGCAATCTGAAGGTCGACTACGCCGCGACGATCGTCGGCCGTACCGGTCCGGCGCCGGTGACCGAATACGACCTGTCGATGTACCTCCGCCCGAGCCGCTACGCCGAGGCCGACAAGTTCTACGGTTTCGCCGCAACCGAATTCGGCGAGTACATCGATTCGGCGACGTTGTTGGAGAAGGTGTCGTCGTGGGTGGGTCACCGGCTGAACTACGTCACAGGGTCTAGCGACCCGATCGATGGAGCGGTCGACACCTTGCTCGCCGGTGCGGGGGTGTGCCGCGACTTCGCGCACCTGGTGGTGGCGATGCTGCGGGCCGTGAATGTGCCTGCCCGCGTGGTTTCGGTGTACGCGCCAGGCCTGTACCCGATGGACTTCCATGCGGTGGCAGAGGCGTTCGTCGACGGGCACTGGTGGGTGGTCGACGGGACCCTGTTGGCGCCTCGGCAGGCGTTGGTGCGCATCGCCACCGGACGCGACGCTGCCGACATCGCCTTCCTTGCCAACCACAAGGGTGCTATCACGCTCACCAAGATGGAGGTGACGGCGATCGTGGACGGCGATCTTCCCATGGACTCGATCGACCAGCTGGTGTCTATCGGCTGACTGCGGAAAGTCAGTACCCAGACTGAGTGGCCGAAAAGGGCGTAACGTGGTGGATATCGAGTAGCTCGGTTGCGAGCGAAACATGCTCGACCGAAAAGGAAAACGCGATGTCTTCGCCAACAATGGTCCGCTCGCCCTATGTCGTCCGTGTCGATCTCGTCGCTGAAACCATCAAGGCTCACTCGAAGCTTGGAGATAAGGCGGCAAGCGAACTGGCCGTGCACATTCTGTACGCGCTGAATTCGATCCCCGAAAAGGTGCGCTGAATCGTTTCTCGGCTGATCGAGGGCGGGAAGTCGAGTGTGATTTTGCCCGCCTCTGAGCGACAGTGTCGCCACACGGCGGTACGCAATCAGGGCGTTTGAATCGAGGTCACTATGAGCAAGTCTGACGACGAACAGCGAATCATCTTTCGTGAGAACGTGATCCGCGTTGGTACCGGTTTCGTAGCGAAGGAGCGTCCGTTCGTATTGGATTCGTTGTCGACGCTCGGGCCCCATCTGGGGCGGTGGGAGTGGCCGATAAAGGCGACGCCCTCGTTCTCCGCCAAGCGCTCGGGGCGTCCGGTCTCACGAAGGAAGG
>JAVXWV010000046.1:0-2532 GCA_032230775.1 Mycobacterium sp.
CAGCTGCTCCACCAGCGGCCCGATCAGCGCAAGCTGCTCGCCGAAAACCCCGATCTGATCGCGGATTCCGTCGACGAGTTCCTGCGCCTGACGTCGCCGGTGCAGATGCTCGGCCGCACCGTGACGCGCGATGTGAAGGTCGGCGACGTCACTATCCCCGAGGGCCGTCGCGCAATGTTTCTCTACGGCTCCGGCAACCGCGACGAGCGACAGTATGGCGACGACGCCGGCGAGCTGGACGTGACACGGAAGCCACGCAACATCCTGACGTTCAGTCACGGCGCCCACCACTGCCTCGGGGCGGCGGCAGCGCGCATGCAGTCGCGGGTCGCGCTCACCGAACTGATGGCACGGATTCCCGATTTCGAGGTCGACGAGTCCGGAATCATTTGGGCCGGTGGCAGTTACGTGCGAAGACCGCTCTCGGTGCCGTTAACGGTGACGTCCTGATGGCGGGCGATTGGCTGGCGGCGCGACGCACCGAGGTGGCCGCGGACCGAATCCTTGACGCCGCTGGCGAGCTGTTCGCACAGAAAGAGGCGGCGGCCGTCGGGATGCACGAAATTGCCTCGACCGCAGGCTGTTCCCGGGCCACGCTGTACCGGTACTTCGAAAACCGCGAAGCTCTGTACACCGCATACGTGCACCGCGAGAGCTACCGGCTCTACCGCGAGATGACCGAGCAGATCAACTCGGTGGTGGATCCGCGTGATCGCCTCATCGAGGGCATGCTGGCATCATTGCGCAATGTCCGCGAAAGTCCCGCTCTGGCATCGTGGTTCGCCACCTCGCAGCGGCCGATCGGTGCCGAGATGGCCGAACAGTCCGAGGTGATCAAGGCACTGACGGAGGCTTTCGTAGTCTCGCTTGCCCCGGATGACGCAGATGTGGTTGCGCACCGGGCCCGTTGGCTGGTGCGGGTGATGACCTCACTCTTCTTATTCCCGGGACACGACGAGGACGATGAGCGGGCGATGCTCGAGGAGTTCGTCGTACCGATCCTGCTGCCGAGCAGTCGAGTTACCAAATAGCGCCGTGGCCGGCCCATCCGCCAGGGCTTGCCGTTTTCCATCGGTATTGCCTTCCCAAACCTGTCATCAATTGATGGCAGGTTTGGAAGCGAGCATGCCCGCAGCTGCCGACAGATCTGGCCGGACGAAGTGTGACCTCCGCGGCCGAGCGGGCGCATGAGCTTGAGCACGGCGCCTTGAAACCCGCGCGATGACATCTTGTCGGAGGGTCTACTAGGTGACGTAGTACCCGCGTCGGTAAGGTTTCGCGGGTGAGCACGCCGACATCCCGCGCCGGGTATGTGCGCGGAGGATTGGTCGGCCTGTGCGCGGCGCTGGTGACCGCGGCAGCGCATGCCGGGGCCGGCGGTGGCGTCCCGGCCGGCGGCGCACTGGTGCTCCTATTGGTGGTGTGCGCGACGGTTGGCGCGGTGGTCGGCGGAATCACGCTCGAGGGCCGAGTCTCGCGCGCCGCGCTGGTGGTGGGCGCGCTGACCGCGGCTCAGGTCCTTGGCCACGTCATGCTGACTGTCGCAGGCCACCACGAGCACGCCGGCTGGTTGATGACGGCGCCGATGCTGACGTTGCACGTTGTCGCCGCCGTGGGGCTCGGCCTGTTGATCAACGCAGTCGAACACCTGTATGCGGTGTGTGGGTCCGTGCTGTGCTGGCTTCGGATCTTCGCCGCAGGTCACATCCGCCCTGCCGCCGGGCAAGGATGGCGACCCACGAATGTCATTGTCGCGCGGCCTGTTCTGCCGCGTGCCGGGTTGGGGATGCGGGCACCGCCACGGGTGCCTTTCGTGAGCGCTTAGCGCTCAGATCGTTTGTATAGGTCCGCTTCGCCGCTCGGCGATTGCGGCCTTCAGTTGCGCTGCACCGTAAACACCCCCTTACCGGAAAGACGAATTGACATGATCAACAACAGCAATCCCGATACCAGCACCACGACTCGTATCCGGCGGGTGGCCACGGCCACCGCAGCGCTGGGTGCACTTACCGTTCTCACGGCGGCACCGGCATGGGCACATGTGGAGGTCGAGGCCGACCACGCCCAACCGG
Source organism: Mycobacterium sp. (assembly GCA_032230775.1). Classification (GTDB taxonomy): domain Bacteria; phylum Actinomycetota; class Actinomycetes; order Mycobacteriales; family Mycobacteriaceae; genus Mycobacterium. The sequence goes on from JAVXWV010000046.1 coordinate 2,073, forward strand.
GTGCCGAGGCGACTCTGACCTTCGAGGTACCCAACGAATCCGACAAAGGCGCGGCGACAACAGAACTCAATGTCGCGCTGCCAAACCTCACATCGGTCAGCACTCAACAAATGCCGGGGTGGACCGTTCGACTCGACCGCGACACCGCCGCGGGCACCGTGAAGTCGATCACCTGGACCGCCGCGCCGTCGGCAGGCATTCCGCCCGACCAGTTCGCGCTGTTCCGCGTGGCGTTGTTGCTGCCGAAGACCGACAGCGTCAGCTTCCCCGCAACCCAGACCTACAGCGACGGAACCGTCGTGAAATGGGATGAGCCGACGCCGCCCGGAGGCACCGAGCCCGAACACCCTTCCCCCACACTGGCCTTGGCGGGCGCAGCAGCCGACGACGAGCATGGCGCAACGACGGCGGCCGCACCTGGGCCGAGCAGTGCCGGCGCGGTGTCGGCTCCCGATGACAC
>JAVXWV010000657.1:0-3055 GCA_032230775.1 Mycobacterium sp.
GCTCCCGGTGCGTTCGACGGCGCCGACGACTACGCGGCGAACACCGTCTGGGGGCTGCCTCAACTCGGCTCGATTCCCATCCGGATCGATTGCGGCGACAGCGATCCGTTCTATTCGGCGACCAAACAGTTCATCGCCCAGCTACCCAGCCCACCGTCCGGCGGCTTCTCCCCCGGCGGGCATGACGGCGGGTTCTGGAGCTCCCAGCTGCCGGCGGAGATCGCCTGGATGGCTCCGCTGCTGACGGGATAGATCCCCGAGTCGCTCCGCTTCTGCCCGCCGGACCTAGAGGCTTATCTGGCCTTCGGCTGCGGCGAGCCCGATGTCCGCGCGAAAGTGGCTGCCCGGCAAGCGAATCGACTTGATCAGCGTGTAGGCGACATCCCGGGCGGCCTCCAGGTCCTTGCCCCTCCCGACCACCGACAGCACCCGGCCGCCTGACGAGACGATCGCGCCGTCGTCGCGTCGCGCGGTACCGGCGTGCAGTACGCCGTCGGCCTCGGCGCCGACGATCGCGTCGCCAACCCGAGGTCGGCCCGGGTAATTCTCCGCGGCCAGCACGACCGTCACGGCGTCACCGTCTCGCCAGCGCAGCGACGGCTGCTCGGCCAGCTGACCCGTCGCGGCCGCGCGCAACAGCTGTCCGAGCGGAGTCTCCAGCAGTGCAAGCACGGACTGCGTCTCCGGATCGCCGAAGCGGCAGTTGAATTCGACCACCGCCGGACCCCGCGACGTGATGGCCAGCCCCGCGTACAACAGACCGCAAAACGAGCTGCCCCGGCGAACCATCTCCGCCGCAACGGGTTTCACGACGTCATCGACAATCTGCGATACCACCGCTTCGGGTAGCCATCGCAGCGGTGCGTAGGCACCCATGCCTCCGGTGTTGGGCCCGGTGTCGCCGTCACCGACCCGTTTGAAGTCCTGCGCGGGTAGCAGCGGCACCACCGTCTCACCGTTGACGATGCTGAACAGCGACACCTCGGGTCCGTCGAGAAACGATTCGAGGAGCACGGGATGGCCGGCGTCGAGCAGGCTGGCGGCGTGCGCCCTTGCCGCGTCGCGGTCGGCGGTCACCACCACGCCCTTGCCCGCGGCCAGCCCGTCGTCCTTGACCACCCACGCCGGATCGCCTGCCTGCGGCCCGAACCGGTCAAGTGCCGCGTCGAGGCGTGCCGGATTGTCGACAATCTCGCTGGTCGCTGTCAGCACCCCGGCGGCGGTCATCACGTCCTTGGCGAACGACTTCGATCCTTCGATGCGGGCGGCGTCCTTGGTCGGCCCGAAGCAGGCGATGCCCGCGGCGCGCACCGCGTCGGCGACACCGAGGACGAGCGGCACCTCGGGCCCGATGACCACCAAGTCGGCGCCGATCTTCTGAGCCAGGCCGGTGACGGCTTCACCCGAGGTGATGTCGACGTCGTGCTGGTCGGCGATGATCGCGGTCCCCGCGTTGCCGGGCGCGACGGCCAGCTCCTCCACCTCGGGATCCTGGCGCAGCGCAAGCAGCAGCGCATGTTCACGAGCTCCGGATCCGATCACGAGGACGCGCACAGGCTCACCCTAATCAGATGCCCCGGAGGCGGACCGAAAGGCACGTCACACAGCCCTCGAGCTTCTCGAACTCGCCGATGTCAACGAGCACCGGTTCGTAGCCGCGAGCCCGCAACAGCGCGGCGGTCTCTGGAGCCCGCGACGACATCAGCAGCTTGCCGTCGCCGAGCAGGACGACGTGGGCGCCCGGCTCCTCGGGCACGGGAAGGAACACCTCGAAGACCGACGGGTCGTCGACCACGGGCGGGTAACCGATGATGGTGCCGTCCGGCAGCGCAGTCACCGCGGACTTGAGGTGTAGCGCCCTGGTCAGCGGGACCGCGACCACCGTCGCACCGAAGGGCGTCAGGTAATCGGCCAACTGGCGGATCCCGTCCGCATTGGTGCGTCCGGACCGTCCGACGTAGACCGTTCCGCCCTGCTTCAGTACGTCACCGCCGTCGAGAACGCCGGGCGCCTCGATATGTACGGTGCGGTAGCCCAACTCAGCGACTGCTTTCTCGGTGCCCTCGGTCTCCGACCTCCGCTCGACGGCACCAGAACGCGCGATGACCGCAAGATCGCCATACACCACAACGGTGTCCTCGACGAACACGCTGTCGGGACAGTCGGACGCGGGCTCGACCTCGGTGACGCTGAAGCCGGCATCGGCAAGGGTCCGTACATAGCCCTCCCACTGCTTCAACGCGATGTCTGCGTCGACGGCCGACCGCTCGATGTGGGTGAGCAGCCCCTCGGCCAGGCGCGGGCTTGGCCTGCGCACTAATGCCTTTTTGGCGTGCACGGTTCGATCGTACGGTCAGGCACCAGTCGGACTCGGCCATACACTTGACATCGCGGTGTATGGTCTAAATATGACGCAGACCACATGTCCGTTCGGACAGGGCTATGACTTCACCGACCCCGATGTCTTGCTCAAGGGCATCCCCGTCACCGAGTTCGCCGAGCTGCGCAAGACGGCGCCGGTGTGGTGGAACGAGCAGAGCGAGTCGATCTTCGATGACGGCGGCTACTGGGTGATCAGCCGCCACGAGGACATCAAGTCGATCTCGCGCAACGGCGACCTGTGGTCGACCAATCGCAAGGGTGCCGTCATGGTGATGCCCGAGGGCACCACACCCGACCAGCTCGAGCTGACCAAGGCGCTGCTGATCAACCATGACGCGCCCGAGCACACCCGGCTGCGCAAGATCGTGTCGAGGCTCTTCACGCCGCGGTCGGTTGCCACGCTGGAGGAGAAGCTTGCCGTCGCCGCCCACGAAATCGTCCGCGCCGCAGCAGAAAAGGAGTCCGGCAACTTCGTCGACGACATCGCGATGAGGCTGCCGCTGCAGGCCATCGCCGACCTGATCGGCGTGCCCGAGGCCGACCGCGAGAAGTTGTTCCACTGGACGAACGCGATCATGAACACCGACGACCCGGACTTCGACGACGATCCGATCGCCGCGAACGCCGAGCTCATGGGCTACGCCTACAACATGGCCGAGGAGCGTCGCCGCTG
>JAVXWV010000070.1:0-2662 GCA_032230775.1 Mycobacterium sp.
TGACAAGCGCGGATCGCTGGTCGCCGCGACGGACCGGCCGCAACCGTGTGACGAGACGAACCTGTTGGCCCGCGGCGAGATTGACGGGATGTGTGCGTGGCTCCGCGCGAGCACTCGGCGCCCAGGCGTCACGGATCTGTCCACGGAAGCGCCGTTGACCATTCGGATTCTCGACCACCAACACCGCGTCGACGGCCTGACCCAGCCGCGCAGCCGTCTCACCCAGCCGGCTGCAGTTCAGCGTGCGCGTACTGGCGGCCAGCGCCACGTCCACGACGATCGCCACCGTCAACGCCGCCAGCAGGACGACGAAGGCTATTGCGGGCCAGGGTGAGATCGCGAGTGGCAGAACGCAGATCAGCGCGATCAAGCCGGCGCGGCCGGTCAGGATCACTAGCGCGGCACCGGCACGGCCGCCAGTATTCCGTCGAGCACGCCGTCGGGGTTGGCGCCTTCCAGTTCGGCCTCCGGGCGAAGCGCGACCCGATGTCGCAGGGTCGGGCGCGCCATCGCCTTCACGTCGTCGGGCGTGACGTAGTTGCGGCCCGACAGCCACGCCCATGAGCGCGCCGTGGCCAGCAGCGCTGTCGCGCCGCGCGGCGACACACCCAGCTGCAACGACGACGAGTGTCGCGTCGCCCCGACGATGTCGACGATGTAGCCGAGGACTTCGTCGGCGACGAGCACCTGCCGCACTGCGTCCCGGCCTGCTGTCAGTTCGGCCGCACCCGCAACGGGTTTCACCGCGGACAGGTCGCGGGGGTCGAAGCCGCGGGCGTGGCGGTCCAGGATCGCGATCTCCTGATCCCGGGGCGGCAGGGGCACGTTGAGCTTCAGCAGGAAGCGGTCCAGCTGCGCCTCGGGCAGCTGGTAGGTGCCTTCGTACTCGATCGGGTTTTGCGTCGCTGCGACGATGAACGGGTCGGGCAACGGCCGCGGCCTCCCCTCGACACTGACCTGGCGTTCCTCCATCGCCTCAAGCAGGGCGGCCTGCGTCTTGGGTGGGGTCCGGTTGATCTCGTCGGCCAGCAACAGATTGGTGAACACCGGGCCGGAGTGGAACTCGAATTCCGCTGTGCGGGCGTCGTATACAAGAGAGCCGGTGACATCGCCCGGCATCAAGTCCGGAGTAAACTGCACGCGCTTGAAGTCGAGCTGCAATGCCGCCGCGAGGGTGCGCACCAACAGCGTCTTCGCGACACCGGGAACACCCTCCAACAACACGTGGCCACGGCACAGCAGCGCGATCACCAAGCCGCTGACGACGGCGTCCTGGCCGACGACCGCCTTGGCGATCTCACTACGCAAGGCCAGCAAGGCATTTCGTGCGGCGTCTGATGCCGCGGCCGGCGTTGTTGGCTGAGTCACGATTGAGCGACCTGCCTTTCGATGCTGTCGAGTTCGTGAACGAGGTTGACCAAGTCGGGGTCGTTGGCGGGCGGTGGGCCGAATAGCGTGTGCGCCACCGCGTGTGGGTGCAGCCCGCACCGCTCGGCGACGGCTTGGGCGACCGCGGCAGGCGCGGCGTCGTGCCCGAGGCCGAGGCGGGGCGTCATCCGTTGCAACGCTGCCGTCCGCAGCGCGTCCGCGGCGCGATCGCGCGCGCGTCGCGACCGGTACAGCCGTCCGCGCCCCTCAACGGTCTCCGATGCCCTGACGACCACAGGCAACTGCTCGGCGACCAGCGGGCCGAGCCGTCGGCCCTTCCACACCGCCACCAGCGCAACGACCAGACACAGCTGCAGGACGATTAACTTCGCCTGACCGGGGAGCAGGTCGTACCAAGAAGCCGCACCACCGGATTCGCCATCACCCTCGCTGTGCTGAGGCGCGTACCAGATCACCCGCGGATGCGAGCCCGCGAGATTCATTGCCAGCGCCCCGTTGCCGTCCTTGAGCAGCCCGGAGTTGGTCATGAAACTGGAGGCGCTGACGACCGTCACCTCGCGGCCGTTGTCCGTATATCGAACAAGGGCGCCGCCGTAGCAGCGTGTCAGGGGCACGTTGCCGGTCGCCTCGTAGGCGTCGCTGAGTCCGAACTGCACCTCGCCCGCGCGCGTCGCCTCCCGTAGGTCGCAGTCGGGCTTGGTGTCACCGAATGTGGTGGAGCCGTCGAGCCGGATCTGCGGCGCGAGTGCCTCGCGGGTCCGCGACACCGGCTCCACCAGCAGCCGGTCGCCGGGAAGTGCGGCCAACCGGTGCAGCAGGTCGTCGTCGAAAAGGTGCAACGTCTGCGCGACAACGATCAGGGTGTCGGGTCGTGCCGCGCTTTCCACCGCGGCGATGTCGTCGGCAGCGATGACGTCAACGCCGTGCTCACGAAGGATCGTGACCAACGCCTGCGCACCATCGGGCGACGTCGACTTCGGATCCATAGGCCCGCCAGGACGCAGGGCGGTCAGATAGGTGCTCAGCGTCGCCACCCCGATGATGACGACCAACGCGAGCAGCACCCACCTGGCGTTGCGCCACCGCTGACCGACGGTCGGCCCGACGGCCGATTCGGGGGACGTCATCGCACCTCTGCCCAGCCGTCGGCCGCGGCGGGCACCGCGGCACCCGTGTCCGACGTCGACGTGCGGGACCGCAGGTGGTCGTCGAGATGGGCGATCATCTGGTAGGCGGACTCAGTTCCGGGCCGTTCACCGTAGGTAACATCGTT
>JAVXWV010000077.1:0-4755 GCA_032230775.1 Mycobacterium sp.
TGTCGAGGTTCACGTCGTCGAGTTCCCCGGTGACCGTCACCACGGTGGCAAGCTGGCGGCTGCATGCCCGGATCTGGGCACCGTCACAGTCAAATGGCGTGTTCGCGTACATTCCAGCCTCCCCTCGTTGCCGACCTGTCACCGAACCTACGGAGCCGATATAAGGCAACGGGGAGTAACCGCTAATACTTTAGTAAGAACAGCTTTTGTGCCGCACAGCAAACTGCTCAGCGACCGCGCATCCACTGCGGTCCTGAGTAGTTTTCCCAGGGGTTGTAGTCGGCCAGCAGCGGCTCCTGCGGCGGTCGCTGATCCTCGGGCACATGCTGCAGGTTGATCCGGATTCGGTACCAGATCGAGCTGGGCCCGCGCATGCCGTCAACGAGAATGTCTGGGGGCTGGAGTTTTTCGGCTACCGACGGGTAACGTCCGCGCCACTCGTCGAGCGCCGTCATCGCCTCGTCCTTGGTCTTCGTGCGGGCGATCTCGATCAACGGCATCGTGGAAACGCGGCGGCCGGTCCCCTTCTTGGCACCCTTGGGCGCCTTCTCGGCAGGCCCGAGCCGGTCGGCGAGGTCGAGTAGCGGATCCAGCACGCCGGAGGCCGAGTCCATCGACTCCCATGGATCGCCGATCTCGGCGAACCGGGCAGGCACGGTCGCGATGGTGAACGCCTCCGGCCTGCAGTCGGCGACCTCGTCCCAGCGAAGGGGCGTCGACACCCGCGCATCCGGCAATGCGCGCACCGAGTACGCCGATGCGACGGTGCGGTCGAAGGCGTTCTGGTTGAAGTCGACGAACACCCCCTCGCGCTCCTCCTTCCACCATCGGGCGGTCGCCAACTCCGGAACGCGTCGCTCCACTTCGCGGGCCACCGTCTGCGCCGCGAGCCGGACGAACTTGAACGGCCACCGCGGCTGGATGCGCGCATAGATATGAAATCCGCGCGAGCCCGAGGTTTTGGGCCAGCCCGTCAGGCCGTGGTCCTCGAGCACTTCCCGCGCGACGAGCGCGACGCCGACGATCTGTCTCCAGTCCACGCCGGGCATCGGATCGAGGTCGACCCTCAGCTCGTCGGGATGGGCGAGGTCGTCGGCCTGCACCGGATGCGGGTTGAGGTCGACGCAGCCCATGTTGATCGCCCACGCCAGGCCTGCGGCGTCGTGGATGACGGCCTCCTTGGCCGAGGTTCCCGACGCGTACTTGAGCTCGGCGACGTCGACATAGTCGGGCCGCTTTTCCGGCGCGCGCTTCTGGAAGACGGCTTCCTCGGTGATGCCCTTGACGAATCGCTTGAGGATCATCGGCCGGTTGGCCACGCCGCGCAGCGCACCGTCGGCCACCGCGAGGTAGTAGTTGATCAGGTCGAGTTTGGTGACCCCGATATCGGGGAAAACGACCTTGTCAGGGTTGGTGACGGACACCAGTTGGTCGCCCACGTCCAACGACAAGGAAGCGCCCATACCGTCATGGTAATTTCCAGGCCGCGGTGCGACGCGCGTCACATATTGTGGGCTCATGCCTAACCTAACCGATCTTCCGTTGCAGGCAGCGGCGAAGATCCAGCAGTACGCCGAGCGCGGTTCCGCAGAACTGCACTACCTCCTCAAGATGTTTGAGGCTGGCGCGTTCAAGCTGGAGCCGCCGCAGAACATCGCAGCCATGGTCGCCGACATCCGGCGATGGGGCGAATTCGGGATGATCCCTGCACTCAACGCGCGTCGCACCCCCAACGGCACCGCGGTCATCGACGACGACGGCGAGGTCAGTTTCAAGGAGCTCGACGAGGCGGCGCACGAAGTCGCCAACGGGCTGCTGGCGATGGGTATCAAGGGCGGCGACGGCGTCGCGATCCTGGCGCGAAACCACCGGTGGTTCTTGATGGCCCTGTACGGCGCGGCGCGCACCGGAGCGCGCATCATCCTGCTCAACAGCGAGTTCTCCGGACCGCAGATCAAAGAGGTCTCCGAGCGCGAGGGCGCCAAGGTGATCATCTACGACGATGAGTACTGCAAGGCGGTGTCCGCGGCAGACCCTGAGCTCGGCAAGCTGCGCGCGCTTGGCAAGAACCCCGATAAGGACGAGCCGTCGGGCAGCACCGACGACACGTTGGAAGACCTCATCGCGCGCAGCTCAGGCAAGCCCGCACCCAAGGCAACCAAGCACTCGTCGGTCATCATTCTGACCAGCGGCACCACCGGAACTCCCAAGGGCGCCAACAGAAGTACGCCGCCGACGCTTGCGCCGATCGGCGGGGTGCTCTCACATGTGCCGTTCAAGTCAGGCGAGGTGACGTCGCTGCCCGCACCGATGTTCCACGCGCTCGGCTTCCTGCACGCCACCATCGCGATGATGCTCGGCGCAACGCTGGTGCTGCGGCGGCGCTTCAAACCACCGACGGTGCTCGAAGACATCGAGACGCACAAGGTGACCGCGATGGTCGTAGTTCCTGTGATGCTTTCGCGCATCCTGGACGCGTTGGACGGGATGGAGCGCAAGCCTGATCTGTCCTCGCTGCGGATCGTGTTCGTGTCCGGCTCCCAGCTGGGCGCCGAGCTGGCCACCCGTGCGCTCAAGGACCTGGGTCCGGTCATCTACAACCTGTACGGGTCGACGGAGATCGCGTTCGCCACCATTGCCCGGCCGAAGGACCTTTCGATTAATCCGGCCACCGTCGGACCTGTCGTCAAGGGCGTGAAGGTGAAGATCCTCGACGACAACGGCAACGAGCTGCCGCAGGGCGAGGTGGGCCGGATCTTTGTCGGTAACTTCTTCCCGTTCGAGGGCTACACCGGCGGCGGCCACAAGCAGATCATCGACGGGTTGATGTCCTCCGGCGACGTCGGCTACTTCGACGAGCACAACCTGCTGTACGTCAGCGGGCGCGACGACGAGATGATCGTGTCAGGTGGCGAAAACGTGTTCCCGGCCGAGGTCGAGGACCTGATCAGCGGCCACCCCGAGGTCGTCGAGGCCACCGCGCTTGGCGTTGAGGACAAGGACTGGGGGCACCGGCTGCGGGCCTTCGTCGTCAAAACCGACGGTGCCAGCATCGGCGAGGACGACATCAAGACCTACGTCAAAGATCATCTGGCCCGGTACAAGGTGCCGCGCGAGGTGGTATTCCTCGACGAACTGCCACGCAACCCGACGGGCAAGGTCCTGAAGCGGGAGCTCCGCGATATCGCCGTCGGCGGAGACGACGAATAGATCCCGTCGGCGGAGACGAAAAGGCCGACGCGGAATAGTTCCTGCGCGCACGTGGTAATACCTCGGCGTGAATATTGATCTGACCGGAAAGACGGCCCTCGTAACAGGATCGACGCAGGGCATCGGGTTGGCGATTGCCGAAGGGCTTGCCAACAGCGGGGCGCGGGTCGTCGTCAACGGACGTACGGCCGAGCGCGTCGAGGAAGCCGTCGCCACAGTGCGCGGTGACGTCATCGGTGTCGCGGCGGACGTGAGCACTGCGGCCGGCGCGGCCGAGCTGGTGCGCCAGCTACCGGACGTCGACATCCTGGTGAATAACCTCGGCATCTTCGGCGCCACGCCGGCCCGCGAGATCACCGACGAGCAGTGGCGCACCTATTTCGAAGTGAATGTGCTTGCGGCAGCGCGGCTTATCCGTATGTATCTGCCAGGGATGGCCGAACGTGGTTGGGGCAGAGCGATTCAGATAGCCAGTGACTCCGCGCTGGTCATCCCCGAGGAGATGATTCACTACGGTGTTTCCAAGACCGCGCTGCTGGCGCTGTCGCGTGGATTCGCCAAGGACGCCGCGGGTACCGGTGTCACCGTCAACTCGGTCATCGCAGGGCCGACGCACACCGCAGGCGTTGAGGAATTCGTCTACCAACTGGTCGACAAGTCGCTGCCATGGGATGAGGCTCAGCGCGAGTTCATGCGCAAGCACCGGCCGCAGTCGCTGCTGCAGCGGCTCATCGAACCGACCGAAATCGCCAACATGGTCACATATTTGGCGTCGCCGCTCTCTTCGGCGACGACGGGCGGGGCGCTGCGCGTCGACGGTGGTTACGTCGACTCGATCGTGCCCTAGGTGGCGTACATCGCGGCGCCGGGAATGGAGAGGCACACCAGCATGAACGTGAGCAGGAACCATCCCGCCCCCTGCCATGCCGGCCACGCGCCCTCTTCCTTCCACACCCGGTAGGTCTTCACGAATGCGCCGATTCCGCCGGCGAATAGGATGGCGGGCACCATCGACGCCACGACCACGGAATCCCTCCATGTCGTTGCGTACACCGCGAACACGACGCCCGCCGCCGCGACCACCGCGCCGACGTACATTGCGGCCTCGTGGAACGTGCTCGGCCGGTCGAACCGCTTCTCAACGTCGTGGGTCACTACGGGCCGTTCACGTACCAGGACAGGCAACCGGGATGGTTGCGGCACGCAATGATCGCGGTCGCATCGGGCGCCGCTCCCCGGACCCGCGGGCCTACCGGACCGGGAAGTGTGCAACTCGGAATGAACGGACCCCACGGGAGGACGCCGTTGTAGCACGGTTGCGCTGACGCAGGCGGCGCGCTGACGGTGACTAGTGCAACCGGCGAAATCGCAACGAACAGCGCTGCTGCTCCGATAAGAACCAGACGCACGAAAGTACTCATATGTACTGCTAACGACGAGCGACTACCTGACTATTTCGATGCTAGACCCGTTTCAACGCAATCGTCAGTAATCGATTGCCTCGATCAGCGGCGACGGCTCGTCCATCAGCGCCCAGAACCGGTC
>JAVXWV010000082.1:0-6599 GCA_032230775.1 Mycobacterium sp.
GGCGTGCTCGGCGGTGTCTCACTGGCCTGGTCGATGGGTTTCGCCCGGTTCGGCGCCGACGGCATACCGATGCTCGGTCTCAAGGTGACCCCACTGCACGCTGGGCTTCTGCTGAGCGTTGGGGCGCTGGCTCTGCTGGCCTGCCTCGGACGACGGACAGCCTTCGTCTTCAGCGCACTCGCAGCCTGCGGTTGGGCGGCGTTGGCCATTATCTGCGTTCTCGAGGTAGCCCACCACGCGCCCGGGGTGCTCGGCTTCGATCCGCGTGACAGTCTCTTCTATGGCGCACTGAGCGCCTACAACCTCGTCACGGCGTTGTTCGTGGCGGTGCCGCTGTCCAAGGTCTAGACCGCAGCTTGGAGAACTTTCGCGGCCGCGACCGCGTCGTCGAGCGCACCGAACACCGCCGCGTCGAAGTCGTCCCGGTTTTCGGCGTGCACAACAGCGTTGTCCGGGTCGACCAGGAGGCCTGCCTTGCCCACCGATGACAACGTCGCCTGCATGCCGGCGAGCAGGCTGCGGGCCGCGTCGTTGATGGTGTCGACCCGCGTGACGTCGAGGATCGCGACATCAAAGTGGTCCTTCTCCCGCTCGACCCTGCGCAACACCTGTTCGGTGCCTGCGAACAAGAGGTCGCCGTGAAGTTCATAGACGCGCACCCGGTCGCAGGCGTCAGAGATGGTCCTGATGGTCGACCGCGATTCGCGCGTGACAGTGAGGAAATGTAGTCCTAGCCGTTGCGACAGGCTGCGGCACACCCGGACTCCGCGGACACTGTTGCCCTTGTCGTCCAGCAGCGGTGAGTAGACGCCGATTCCGAGTTGGCCGGGCAGCACGGCGACGATGCCGCCGCCGACGCCGCTCTTGGCGGGCATCCCGACGGCGCTTACCCAGTCGCCCGCGGCGTCGTACATGCCGCACGTCACCATCACCGCAAGCATGCGCTGAACGACGACGGTATCGGTGACCCGTCGCCCGGTCACCGGGTTGACGCCACCGCGCGCCAAGGTGGCGCCCATCCGAGCCAGGTCAGTACTGGTCACCTTGAACGAGCACTGCCGGAAGTAGACGTCCAGCACCTCGTCGGGGTCACCATCGAGCACACCGAAGCTCTGCAGCATGTACGCGATTGCACGATTGCGGCTACCGGTCTTCTTCTCAGAGGCATATACGTCTGGATCGATATCGAGCGGGCGTCCGGCGAACGCTGAATAGAACTCGCGGATGCGGGCAAATCGCTCGTCAGGTGTGGCGCCAGGGACCAGCGAGACGGCCGCGATGGCACCGGCATTGATCATCGGGTTCTTCGGTGTCTTCTTTGCCGCGTCGACGCTGATCTCGTTGAAGGCCTCGCCCGACGGCTCCACTCCGATTCTCGCATCGACCGCATCCTGGCCGATCCGGTCGAGGGCGAGCGCATACGTGAAGGGCTTGGATATCGATTGAATAGTGAATTCGACTGTGGCATTGCCGGACTCGTAGACATATCCATCCGAGAGCGACAGCGACAGCCCGAATCCGGTGGGGTCGACGCCGGCGAGCTCCGGGATGTAGGTGGCCAGCGCTCCGTCCGCGACGCCCGCGTGTTCGTCTCTGATCTGGTCCAGGTACCGCTGAACCAGTTCGGCCACGGTTTGGATTTTAGCTGTAGGTTCTCAAATCCGATGTCATATTGCGATCCCCTGACCTGCGCTGATATTGGGTGTCTCGCGTCATGTCATCTGCTAGGGCAACAGTTTCGGATTGAGAAAGACGTACAGCGCAGCGATCTTGTTCTCACGAACGACGATGACATCGAGCCCGGTGTATTCGGGCGGCTCGCTTTTCGGACCGGAGCCCCACGCAAGGATTCCGGCGTCGTGGAGGGCTTGGGGCTCCCCGTGGGGTGTATAGACGAACTGCGGATGGGTTGCGCGTAGTTCCCCAGCGAATTTGTCCACGGCGTCGTGTCCAATAAAGACGCCATCCGGAACCTGGACCACGCAATCGTCGGTGTAGAACTCTTCGACGGCGGCGCGCCGGCGGGCCGCATCACCTTCCCCGAAGACCTCCTGAAGGTTTCGATCAAGAAGTTCTGTAATTCGATCAGTCATTGGTAGTCCTCGTATTCGTGTCTGCTGTTTGCGGTCTACTGTGAGATTTTGTCGGGCCATGAGAATCACGAGGTGACTGAATCTCGTCGAGATACGTTCTCGCGTCGGATGATTCGTCCGGGCGTGCGACCTCTGCTATGTGGCCAGTCGTGCGGCGATGGCCACCACGCGGTGGGCCAAGTGTGTAAGTGCGGCGGTGGTCGGTTCAGCAACCTGAGTTTGGTTGTCGGGTCCGGTGATGTGGCTGACACCGTAGGGGTTGCCGTCGGCGAACTTGATCGGGTCGCTGTAGCCAGGCGGGACGATGATGCCGCCGAAGTGCATCAGGGATATGTAGAGGCTGAGCAGTGTTGTTTCTTGACCTCCGTGGGGTGTCTGCGAGGAGGTGAAGCCGGCGTAGTCCTTGTCGGCGAGTTTGCCCTGCGCCCAAGTCCGCCCAGTGAGTCGATGAAGCCGCGGAATTGGGCTGCAGGAGAGCCGAATCGGGTTGGGGAGCCGAAGATTACGGCGTCGGCCCAGACGATGTCGTCTCCACTTGCTGCAGGGAGGTCTTTGGTTGCATTGTAGTTGTCGGTCCAGGCGGGATGGTGTGCAAAGGAACTGGGGTTGTGGGTCTCGGTGATGTGGCGTACTCGGACTTCCGCCCCGGCCCCTTCGCCTGCGTCGGCGATGTGTTGGGCCATGGTGGTGCCGTGTCCAGTCGCCGAGTAGTAGATGACGGCCAGCTTGGTCATGCGGTTTCGCCTCTCTGGTGGGTCATGCGTGTGTCGTTGGTAGTTCGCGGTCGATTGGTAGCCCCATGCAGCGGCTGCACCCGGCGGGCGCGGCGTCGCCTTACTGGTGGAAGCAAATTGCCCGCATACCGTCTCCTCGTCCGTCGGATTGAAGCCGCCGCAGCGTTGTGGAGTGCTCCGCGTAGCGCAACTGGGGCCCGGTTACCTGGTGAGCGCGGCCTCGAGGTTCGTCAGCACGCCGAGTTGGGCGAAGATGACCGATCCTTCCGGGTAGCAGTCGAATCGGATGATCTTGCCGCTCTCGTCGAGTTCGAAGACATCGGCGCACGGGGCGTCCATCTGCTTTCCGGTAGCGGTCAACTCGCCGAAGGGCAGTTGCAACGGCCCGTCGTGGGTGCCCTGAAGGGCTAGTTGGACGACGACGACATTGCCGTCGGTGTATATGCGGCCGAGTTCGCGATGCATGTTGGAGAACGCGGTTCCGTAATTGCGGACCGGTTCAGCGAGATCGCGGCCGCGGTAGGTTGCGCCCACGGAATTGTCGGTGAATTCACCATCGGGGGTGAACAGCGCGACCCAGCCTTCGAGGTCTTTGCGTTCGGCGACCTGGTATGCGTTGCGAACAGCTGCGACGTAGTCGATAGCCACGGGAATCCGGTCCTTTCACACACGTTGCGAAGTCACCTAGCTGCGGTGTACGGGCGACTACGTACCTGGGAGGTGCCTACAATTGGTGATATATCACCGATAATAGCGATGCCGGGCGGTATGTCAACAGAGTCCCCGTCGCGCATCCAGCCTCCTCTGCGCCGTTGGCTTCCGAATCGGGACGGTCATCGAACGAATCGGCGCTGCGTTGACCCGGGCCGCCACCATTGGCCTCCGTGCAGATATAGGCCGCCGGTGCAGACACGCAGAAAGGACGGTGCGCGACGGAAATCAGGTGTGATCTGGCATTCTCAGTAGATCGGCGGCCCCGCGTTGCCGAATGCATCCTGCCCCCGATGACCGCGCCACCGTGAGAAGGCCACACCATGTCCGATACGCAGCCGTCGAAGCGACGAGGTCAGCCACGGTGGCTCACGCCGGTCCAGCAGCGTGCCTGGCTTGCCTACATCCGTGTGCAACTTCGGATGAATTACGAGATGCATCGCCAATTGCAGGTCGACAACGGCCTGTCGTTGTCCGATTACGACATCCTCGTCGCGCTGAGCAACGCGCCGCACGCGCGGATGCGGGTCGCCGATCTGGCCGCCCAGATCGGCTGGGAGCGTAGCCGCGTATCGCACCAATTGCGGCGTATGTGCAAGCGCGGCCTGACCGAACGTCAGCCCTCGCCCGACGACGGTCGGGCCACCCATGCATGGCTGACCGCCTCTGGCCGCGAAGCCATTACACAAGCGGCGCCGGGCCATGTCGAACTCGTGCAGCGGCTGTTCTTCGATGCGATTCCCGAAGAACTAGTCGCTCCACTGACCGCAGCGTTGGAACACGTCAACGTCAACCTCAATCTCAACAGCTCGCTGCCGCCGATTCCGAACTAGCCAGCCCGCGGCGCGGGCAGGACGCAGCCGACAACGGGACGGTCGAAAACGACGGGACTATTAGTGATGTATCACTAATAGTGCTGCATGACTGTCGCCACGATGGAGGGCGGCACGCTTCCGATGCCTCCGGACCTCGAGGTGGCAATCACCTCACAGAACGGGGCGGCAGAGCCCGAGTTCGTCCACAATGTCGGGGGCCACTGTATCGCCGGGACTCTTGTCTCACCCAAATGTCGGATGGACTGAGAATGTGACATCGAGACTGAGAACCTGCACCTAGCCAGCATCGGGTCGGGGTCACGACGATGTCGTTTTTCCGCCAGTGATGTCGGTGGCATCGTGTAATTGTTTGAGGCATGCACGAAGATTTCGACCGTTGTTATCGGGCCGTCCAATCCAAGGACGCCCGGTTCAACGGTTGGTTCGTCACCGCCGTGCTGACCACGAAGATCTATTGCAGACCCAGTTGCCCGGTCCGCCCGCCGTTCGCACGCAACATGCGGTTTTATCCCACCGCGGCGGCCGCACAACGTGCGGGCTTTCGTGCGTGCAAGCGCTGTCGGCCCGACGCCTCGCCTGGCTCACCGGAGTGGAATGTGCGCGGCGACGTGGTGGCCAGGGCGATGCGGCTGATCACCGACGGCACGGTTGACCGCGAGGGGGTTACGGGGCTGGCGGCCAGGGTCGGCTACACCACCCGACAGCTCGAGAGGCTGCTGCAGGCCGAGGTCGGTGCAAATCCACTGGCACTGGCCAGGGCCCAGCGCAGCCAGACGGCCAGGGTGTTGATCGAGACGACTGCGCTGCCATTCGGCGACGTCGCCTTCGCCGCGGGCTTCTCGAGCATCCGCCAGTTCAACGACACAGTCCGGACGGTGTGCGACCTCACGCCTACGGTACTGCGCCAACGTGCGCGGACGCGATTCGGGCGCAGTGACGCGGGCGCCACGGGTTCGTTGTCACTGCGACTGCCGGTGCGGACGCCGTTCGCATATGAGGGACTGTTCGGCCATCTCGCGGCAAGTGCGGTGCCCGGTGTCGAGGAAGTGCGCGACGGCGCGTACCGACGGACGCTGCGGCTGCCCAATGGCAACGGAATCGTAAGCCTCACACCGCAACCCGATCATGTGCAGTGCCAGCTCGTGTTGGATGACTTCCGCGACCTGTCGACGGCCATCGCGCGGTGCCGACGACTGCTCGACCTCGACGCGGATCCCGAGGCCGTCGTCGACGCGCTGAGCGCCGACCCCGACCTCACGGCGCTGGTGGCCAAGGCGCCGGGGCAACGCATTCCACGAACGGTCGACGAGCAAGAACTTGCCGTGCGAGTGGTGCTCGGCCAGCAGGTGTCGCTGAAGGCCGCCCGCACCCACACCCGGCGCATCGCGACCGCCTACGGCCAGCCGGTGAGCGACGCCAACGGCGGCCTGACCCATGTGTTTCCGGCCATCGAGCAGCTCACTGAGATCGATCCCGCACATCTGGCGTTCCCGAAGTCGCGGCAGCGGTCGCTGACCACGCTCATCGGCGCGATGGCGGACGGCGAGGTCGTGCTGGACGCCGGCTGCGACTGGAACCGCGCTCGAGAACAGCTGCTGGCGCTGCCGGGGATCGGCCCGTGGACCGCGGAGGTGATCGCGATGCGCGGCCTCGGCGACCCCGACGCGTTCCCGGTCAGCGATCTCGGTGTTCGGCTGGCCGCGAAGCAGCTCGGCCTGCCCGAGGATCCTCGCTCGTTGACCGAGCGCAGTGCGCGCTGGCGACCGTGGCGGTCGTACGCCACCCAGCACTTGTGGACTGCCCTCGATCACGCGGTCAATCAATGGCCGCCGAAGGAGAAATGATGGAAGCACTGCAATTTCGAGCCGTCGACAGTCCAGTGGGGCTGTTGACACTTGCCGGGAAGAGCGGCCGGCTGATGCACCTTCGGATGGTCGACCAGACGTACGAGCCGAGCCACGACGGGTGGAAGTCCGACGACGGGGCGTTCCCCGAGGCGGTCGAACAGCTCGAGGCATACTTCGCCGGCGACCGGACCGAGTTCGATCTCGATCTCCATCTGGTCGGCACTGCGTTCCAGCGCCGGGTCTGGGAGGCACTACTCACGATTCCCTATGGGGAGACGCGGTCATACGGCGAGATCGCCCGGCAGATCGGGTCCCCCGGCGCGTTTCGAGCCGTCGGGTTGGCGAATGGCCACAATCCGATCGGCATCGTCGTGCCGT
>JAVXWV010000109.1:0-16852 GCA_032230775.1 Mycobacterium sp.
AGCCAGCAGGGCCGGCGCGGCGGCCACGAGCTCGTCAACATCGTGTCGGTAGACCTCGGCGAACGCCTCGCGGGTCGGGAAGTGCCGGTAGAGGGTGCCCTGCCCTACTCCGGCACGTTTGGCGATCGCGTTGAGGCGCACGTCGTCAGACTCCGCGAGGGAAGCCCGGGCGACCTCGATGATCCGAGCCCGGTTCGCGGTCGCATCCGAGCGGAGCGCGATCACCGAGGCCACTGGCAGCGGATAACCCAGCAGCACTGCGACAGCGAGATCGGCGCAGACCGCCGACGCGGCGACCGCGAACACCCAGCCGGGCGCGGTCGGCAGCTTCGTCGGCCCACCGGTGGACGGCATGCGGCTCCAGGGCTTGGCGGTCGACAGCCACGCCTGGAAACCGATCGCACCGGCCATCAGCACGCCGCCGACCAGCACGGCCGCCGTCGGCCCTTGTCTACCGGCGCGAGCGCTGGCCACCGTGGCGTCCAGGGCCGAGGACAGCAGGAAGATGCCGAGAGAGAGCTGGGTCAGCGTGATCGCGAACTTCGCGGCCACCCACCAGTACCGGAACAGACCAATGAGGTGGTGGCCGCGAGCAGCAAGCCGGTGAACGCTGAAGCGTTCGCCAGTGGAGCGAGCAGGCCGATGTCGAGGTGGCGCGCCATGGTGGTCGCGGCCAGCGCGTTGCCGGGGTCGGCAAGGCTCACCGCCAACAGGCTGACCAAGGTCACCGCTTGCCCCATCCAGCCCACCGAGGTGATCACATGCAGCCACACGACCAGTTGCCGCCACCGTTGCCCGCGCCGCGTCACCATGCCGGAAACCTTGACACGGAAACCGATCCGCGGTCATCGGTGACTATCCTGATTCCACCCCTACAGGATCCCGCGTTCAGCCGACCCAGAGCCATCCGACCTTGCCCGTGGGCGACACGCCAGACCCCGCTGGTCCTCAACGCGTCGATCGGCACGGGCGAAATCGACACTCGGAGTGCGGCCCGCATGCCCGTCGGCCGGGGCTGGCAGGACTCCACAACCACCGAAATCCGGCGATGACCTCTCACCGTCCCCAAGGTGAGTCTTGACTCGCCCTGCTCCATGCCCGAACGGGAGACAACAGTGACAACCGACACCGAAGCGCTCGTGCGCCGCGCGTACCACATGGCGCAGGGTGATGTCCTGAACATCCAGGGGTTCATCGATCTGTTCACTGAGGACGGTGTGTTCAACGGCATCGGCGGTGTGTCCGGCCAGGAGAGCTACCGGGGTGAGCACCTGGGCGATGTGGTGGCCTGGATGGGCAAGCTGCTTCCCGACGTTCACCGGGAGCTGCACAGGGTCAACGTGCTCGGGGACGTCGTCGCGATCGAGCTGTCGATCCGGGGCACCTTCCTCGGGCCGTTCGAGACGCCCATCGGCGCGATCCAGCCAACGGGGGCCAAGCTCGACATCCCGACCGCCGACTTCTGGTACGTGCGCAACGGCAAGATCCAGGAGTTCAACTGCCATGTCGGTACGACCACCATGTTCGCGCAGATGGGCGTACTGCCGAACTTCGCGTCAGCGGTCGCGGCGTCCGCGCCTGAACGATAACGCCGACCGACAAGGGTGCACGGCTACTCAGCAGCCGAGCACTTCAGCGGGTCCCCGCAGCAACGAGTGATGGAAGGAAGCCCTGTGACAGCCCTCGACGCGAGGTCGCGGAGACCGATCGCGGTGGTCGGTGCGACCGGCCTCCAGGGTGGGGCCACCGTCCGCGCGCTTCTGGGCGCGAACGCCCCGGTCCGGGCATTGGCGCGCCGCACTGACTCCGATGCGGCGCGCGCCCTGACCGAGCTCGGCGCCGACCTCGTCGCGGCTGACCTGGACGATCCCGAAGGTCTCCGCGTGGCCTTCACCGGCGTGGACGGAATCTTCGCCATGACCACACCCGGATACGAGCAACGTACCGACCTCGAGGTGGCGCACGGGCACGCGATCGCCGACGCGGCAGCAGCAGCCAGCGTGCCGCACGTGGTCTACAGCTCGGTCGGCGGAGTTGAGCGCCACACCGGGATTCCCCATTTCGACAGCAAACGCGAAGTCGAGGAGTACCTCGTCGCGCGGGGTCTGTCGACCACCTTCGTACGGCCGGTGTTCTTCATGGACAACTTCGCACAGTTCATGACACCGACCATGCAGGACGGCACGCTGATGGTGCGGATACCTCTGCCGCACGGAATCCCGCTACAGATGATCGCCGTCGAGGACGTCGGGGCAGCCGCTGCGGCTGCGGCGCTGGAGCCCCACCGCGTCGCCGGAGGGTCGATAGAAATCGCAGGCGACGAGCTGACCGGCGAGCAGATCGCCGAGGCATATCAGCGCCGTTACCACGTCCCGGCCCGATACGAACCTCTGCCGATCGAAGTGCTTGGTGGCGACGCCGACCAGCGAGCGATGTTCGAGTGGTTCACCCACCTGCCGGCGTTTCAGGCCGATTTTGCCGCCACCAGGGCGTTGGCACCGCGAACGAAGACCTTCGAACAGTGGCTGGTGACCCGCCCCGAACTGTGAAGCCCGGTTCACGTGGCAACCGAGGGAATGGCCGCGATCACATCAGATGATTTCCGCCCGATCACACCGAAACAACGGGAGCAACGGGCATGACCGTAAAAGACAAGGTCGTCCTGGTGACTGGGGCCAACCGCGGCATCGGACAGGCACTGGCAGCAGAAGCCCTGGCCAGAGGCGCCAAGCGCGTGTACGCCTGCAGTCGCCAGCCGCTGGCCCACCCAGACGACCGGGTGACACCGCTGAGACTGGACGTCACCAGCGCGGCTCAGATTCGGGAAGCTGCCAGCCAGGTCGAGTCACTGGACATGCTGATCAACAACGCCGGCATCATGCTGCGCGACGACCTGACCGACCCCGCTGTGCTCGAACGCCACCTGGCCGTCAACCTGTTCGGGACCTACGCCGTGACCCAGGCCTTCCTGCCGGCGGTGACCCGCTCCCGCGGGGCCATCGTCAACATCCTCTCGGCGAACGCTCTCGCCCCGTTGCCGCTCATAATGCCCGCCTACTCGGTCTCGAAGGCGGCCGCGTTCTCCTTGACCCAGTCACTTCGCGCCCTTGTGGCCGGGCAAGGGATAAGGGTTCACGCGGTCCTGCCCGGCCCGGTGGATACCGATATGACACGGGGATCCAACGTGCCCAAGGCATCCCCGGAATCCGTCGCGCTGGCCATCTTCGACGCGGTAGGCAACGGGGAGGAGGAAATCTTCCCCGATCCCGCCTCAGCGCCCATAGCGGCCCGCTGGCGCGACAGCCCCGCCAAGCTACTCGAGCGTCAGCTGGCACAAGTGACACCCGCCAACTCGTAAGCGAACGGGCGAGTGGCGCCCCCGACGAATTAACGCCGAGGACCACCAAGTTCGAGCACGGGAATGGTGCGGACTCCAGCAGTTTGGCGCGCGTACTCGGCAAAGCCTGGGTAGCGCCGCGCTTGCTCGGCGTAGATCCGGTCGCGTTCAGTGCCGGTCACATCGCGGACAGTCACATTGTAGGTCTCGGCTCCGCGTTCGATACTGCCGACGCCGGCGGCGGTCAAGTTGTGATACCAGGCCGGGCTGGTGGGCGCTCCACCCTTGGTCGCGAAGACGTAGATGATGTCCGGCTCGGTGTCGTGCGGGAGGTACATCATCGGAGTGACGTACTCCCGCCCGCTTTTGCGGCCGCGGTGATGCACCAGGACCAGCGGAGCGCCCTCGAATACGCCGCCGACCCTGCCCTCGTTCGCTCGAAACTCCGCGATGGTCTTCGCGTTCCAATCGAGCGGGTCGCTCATGTCGGACTCCTGTCGTTCCCGCTCCTTGTTGATGAGAAAGGCGAATCGTCGCCAGCGCGTGGGTGAGGCGGCATCGCCGGGTTCCGGTGATTTCGGGGTCAGCCGTCGCCAGCGGCGCTGCTCGCACAGGTGACCGCACGCCGAGCTCGCGGAGCGCTTTGTGCGGGGGGTGCTCGACAGTAATATCGGACAGGGTTCGCAGAAGGTGCTTGTCGCGGGAGCGGGCCGCAGCTCTGGCCCGCGTTCGGCAGGGGCTGGGAGGCCACCATGACCGACCTGGTGTCGAGGCGGCGGGGCGAACAAGTGCCGCGGCCGGTCGCACGGGACGTTTCGGGCACCCGGGGTCTGCTCGACCGGAAAGATCTCCTCCAGCTGCTCGACCGCGCCGTGACCAAGCGTCTGACGGTCATCTCGGCGCCTCCGGGGAGTGGAAAGACCTCGCTGTTGCGCGCGTGGGCCGACCACGCGAGGAAGCTTCGTCGGGTCGCGTTCGTATCAGTCGAGCGCGACCAACAGAACGAACAGCGGTTCTGGTGCGCCATCCTCGACGCGATCCGCGGCCCGGCGCGCACGACAGCTTCTGAGGCGCCGCCAGCGCCGACCGCTGTACCCGACGTGGACCAGGTAATCGACAGCGTGCTGTCGGAGATCGCCGAACACGCCGAACCCGTCGTGCTGATCATCGACGACCTCCATGAGCTGAGGTCGACTGACGCCCTCACACAGCTCGAATACTTTCTCGCGAATCTGTCGAGCACCGCACGCGTGGTGCTGTCCTCTCGCCGTGATCCGCCGATCAAACTGCACCAGCTCAGGCTGGCCGACGCGCTCGCCGAGATCCGCGCAGGCGATCTGCGATTCACCGAGGACGAGACGCGCGAACTGCTTGCCGGCTCCACGATCAGTCTGTCCGACGAAGGAGTGGCCGCCCTACACCAGCGCACCGAAGGGTGGGCGGCCGGTCTGCGCCTTGCGGTGATCTCGCTGAGCGGCCACCTAGAGCCGGAGCGCTTCGTGGCCGAGTTCTCAGGGACCGACCGCGCTATCGGCGAGTACCTGATGGCCGAGATGCTCGAGCGCCAACCGAGCGAGGTTCAGCGCATGCTGTTGCGAACCTCGCTGGTCGACCGAATGAACGGTGAACTCGCCGACCTGCTGACCGACCGCTCTGGCTCCGAGCAGATGCTGCTGGCATTGGAGGAGGCGAACGCGTTCGTCGTCTCGCTCGACGCCCAGCGCACCTGGTTTCGCTACCACCACCTCTTGGCGGACTTCCTGCGTCTGGAACTCCGCCGAACGTCCGCCGCCGAGGTCGCCGACCTGCACCGCCGGGCCGCGGGGTGGTTCGCCGACCGAGGGAACGTCGTCGAGGCGGTACGGCACATGATCGCCGCGGGCGACTGGCCCGATGCCGCTCGACTCGTCGCGGACAACTCCTTCAAGTGGGTGCTCGACGGGCAAGCGGGAACGATTCACGCAGTCCTGCAGGCGTTTCCAGACGGGGCGTCGGTCGATCATCCCGACCTCGCGCTTGCTCACGCGGCCGCTGAGCTGAACCAGGGGCGGACGCAGGAGGCGGCTGCTCAGCTGGCGCTGGCCGAGTCCCACCTGCCCAGCGCTCCTCCGGCTAGCCGCAGCCATCTGGCGGTGGCGATCGCGTCCCTTCGACTGGCGCTGGCAAGGCATAGCGGCCGGTTCAGTGAGGTTATCGAGCAAGTGAAGATGCTCGATGCTTCGATGGCGGACGCATCGAGCGAATCGCTCGCGATGGGCAGCGAACTGCGTGGCGTGACGCTGCTGAATCTCGGGATCGTCGAGACGTGGACCGGGCGACTCCCCGAGGCCGAGCGGCATCTCTCCGACGGAGCCGCACTCGCCCGCAGGACCGGCCGCCCCTATCTGGAAGTCGCGTGCCGAGCACATCAAGGCTTTCCGTCGAAGCTGGTCTCGGTCATGACAGCACGTGACCGCGGCCGCCAGGCGGTAGCCCTGGCCGAACGCTATGGCTTGGCCGATCGACCGATACTCGCACCCGCGCTCGGCGCGGTCGGCGGCATGGCCATCTGGATGGGCGAGTTCGACGAGGGGGAACGCTGGCTGCACCGCGCCTGGGAGGTCGGCTCCGCACACCTTGAGCCCGCCACCGCGGTGCTCCTGCACTTGGCCAGCGGCATGCTGCACGCCGGTCGCGGACAGCAGCGATCGGCCCTGGACGCATTCACGGCGGCAGCGCGAACACAGTCGCTGCTCACTGGTGTGCACGCTCTCGCGCCGCGGATCACCGGATGGCTGGCAACCACGCAAGCTCGCCTGGGCATGCCAGCTGAAGCACACGCGACGCTGGCCGGACTCTCCCCTGAACCCGGGCGGGCGGGCGCCATTTCCAACGCGCGAGCATGGCTCTGCCTCTTGGACGGGAACCCCGGCATGGCAGTGGAGGCACTCCATCAGGTTCGGGATGCCACACCCCCGGTCGAACCGTTCACACTCGTTGAAGCGCATCTGCTCGCCGGCACCGCGTACCTACGCTTGGGCGATCGAGACGCCGCGGCAGCGGCCACCGCGGCAGCCCTCGCGACCGCCGAGCCCGACCGGCTGGTCTTCCCGTTTGCCATGACCGAAGCCGCAGAGTTGCTCGGCGTGCTCCGTCACCACCAGACGGCCCATGGCGCCCTTCTCACTGACATCGTTGACCAACTGAGGGGCGCGTCGCCGCCGAGCACCAACCGAGATCCGCTCCCCCACTCGGGTGAGCTCACCCCCAGCGAGCTGCGCGTCTTGGGACTTCTTCCGACAAACCTGACGCGGGCCGAAATCGCGCATGATCTGCACGTCTCGGTCCACACGGTGAACACTCACATCCGCAACCTCTATGCCAAACTCGGTGCGGGCGACCGGTCTGCTGCCGTTCAACGCGCCCGCCAGTTGCGGCTCCTGGCACACCGGCTTTCGCCGGCATCTCCGAAATAGCCATGGGGTCGGCGTGCCCAATCACTGGATTCCGGCGTCGCCGATTCACTAGGTCGGCAGGACGATCACGGTGTGGCCGCGCCGCCGAGTTTGTACACGATCCGGATAAGGGGTCGGCTCGGCGCGACTGCTCTGTCCGCCTTCCCCACGATGGTGGCCGAGCTGAACGGTGGTGAGACCGTGCTCACCGGCGTGCTTGAAGATCAATCCGCGATGTTCGGTCTCCTCGCCCAGATCGAGGCCCTCGGCCTTGAGCTTCTCGAACTGCGCCAGGTCAGGCGCAGACCACCGCGGACCTGCTAGGGCATGACGGCCGCACGACCCCGGTCCTGCGCTCGCCGCGGGCCCGCGCCGGGCGGGGGAATCACCAGCTTCCGGCGAGGACAGCTCACCTCGATCACAGCGATCGTGGGTGGCCTCGACGCCTGAGGAGAAGACCGCCGATGAGCAAAGAACAGCAGAGCCAGCTGGACGCCATCTTGCGTCAGGGTGGGCTCGACACCGCTGCCGATGTCGCCTCGGTGCGAGCCGCGTTCAACGCGTTGATGGCACAGGTCCCGGCGCCTGCGGACGTCCTGCAGAAGCAGATGGAGATCGGCGGCGTCGGTGGCATCGAGGTCACGATCCCGGGCAACGAGTCCGAGCGCGTGATCCTCTACTTTCACGGTGGCGTCTACGTCATCGGCTCGGCGGCGACCTCGGTCCCCCTGGTGGGCAGCCTCGTTCGGCGAACGGGCGTCAATGCCATCACCCTCGACTATCGACTCGCCCCCGAATACCCATATCCGGCCGCGGTCGAAGACGCTCGCGCCGCTTATCAGGGACTACTCGCGCAGGGCATGGACCCTGGTCAGATCGTTCTTGCCGGCGACTCGGCGGGAGGCGGGCTGGCGGTGGCCACGCTCCTCGCCGCGAGGGAGGCCGGACTGCCCATGCCGTCGTGTGCGTTCCTGATGTCGCCCTATGCCGATCTGACCCTGTCCGGCGCGACATTGACCGAAAGGCAATCGCTCGACCCGATCCTGACCGAGGAGGGCCTGCGCGTCCGGGCTCCGGAGTATGTCGCCGGGGCCGACGCCGCTGACCCACTGATCAGCCCGATCTTCGGCGATCTCAGCGGCCTGCCGCCGCTGCTGATCGAGGTGGGGTCGCACGAGATCCTGCTCAGCGACGCGCTCCGGCTCGCGGCGCGGGCAGCGACGTCCGATGTTGCGGTCACGCTCGATGTCACACCGGGCGTCCCGCACGTGTTCCAAGGCTATGCCGGACTCCTCGATGAGGCCGGCGCGGCGCTCGACCGGGCATCGGACTTTGTGCAGGCACAACTCGGGTACTCGCCGATCCGCGTCCACTCAGTCTGATCCGTTTCGTTCGTAGCTGATCGCGGCGCGATCCAGAGCGAGCGCGTCAGGTCGCAGAGGAGAGGCAGATGAGTGCTGCCAGTCCGGGCCGTGTCGCCGAGGATGAGTCCACTCTGGACCGGCGCTGGCTGGTCCTTGTCGTCGTTGCGCTCGCCCAGCTGATGGTGGTGCTGGACGGGACGATCGTGAACATCGCGCTGCCGTCCGCCCAGCAGGCGCTGGGCTTCTCCAACAGCGACCGGCAGTGGGTCGTGACGGCGTACGCGCTGTCGTTCGGCAGCCTGCTGCTGGTGGGCGGACGGCTGGGTGACATGTTCAGCCGCAAGTGGGTGTTTGTCGCCGGCCTGGTCGGATTCGCCATTGCCTCGGCGATCGGCGGCGCCGCCGGCTCGTTCGTCGTCCTGGTCACGGCCCGGGCGCTGCAGGGGGTGTTCGGCGCTGTGCTCGCGCCGTCCGCCCTGGGCACCCTGGTGAGCGCATTCAATGACCCGCGCGAACGGGCCAGGGCCTTCGGCGTTTTCGGCTCGGTGGCGGCCGGCGGCAGCGCCGTCGGCCTGATCCTGGGCGGGGTCCTTACCGAGTACCTCTCGTGGCGCTGGTGTCTGTACATCAACCTGGTGTTCGCCGCGATCGCCGTGGCCGGCGCCCTTGCCTACATCCGCGGCGGACGGCCGGCCCGCCGGCCGCGAATGGACTGGCCCGGCGCCGTGCTGGCCTGCGCCGGGCTGTTGGCGATCGTGTTCGGCTTCTCTCATGCCGAGACCGCCGGGTGGACGGCCACGCTGACCCTCGGCGCCCTGGTCGGCGGCGTGGTGCTGCTCGCCGGGTTCATCCTCGCCGAGCGGCGTGCCCGTCACCCGCTGCTGCCGCTGCGGGTGATCGCCGACCGCGCCCGCGGCGGAGCCTATGTCGCTCTCGGCATCTCCGGAATCGCGATCTTCGGCACCTTCTTGTTCCTGACGTTCTACCTGCAGGTGGTCAAGGGAGAAAGCCCGCTGACGACAGGGCTGCTGTTCCTGCCGATCACCGGCTGCATCCTGATCAGCTCGAACCTGTCCAGCGCCATCGGCCTTGGACCGCGCACCCTGATCGCGGCCGGCATGCTGCTGGACGCCGTCGGTATGGCCCTGCTGACCCAGGTCACCGTCACCTCCAGCTATGTCAGCGCCGTGCTGCCCGCCCTGCTCATCCTGGGCCTGGGCCTCGGCCTGATCTTCGCCCAGACCATCAACACCGCCACGGCCGGCCTTGCCCGCGAGGACTCCGGCGTGGCCTCCGCCCTGGTCAACACGATGCAGCAGGTCGGCGGGTCGGTCGGGACGTCGGCGCTCAGCACGGTCGCGCTCAGCGCCACGGCCACCTACCTGATCGCGCACCCCACCGGCCCCCTGGCCGCAGCGGTCGCGGCCACCCACGGCTACACGATCGCCTTCGGGGTATCGGCGGGGCTGCTCGGACTCGGCTTCATCCTCGCGATTGTCCTGCTGCCGTCTCGGCGCCGGCTCGTCGACCTCGTGGACGCCGGCGCGGCAACCCCGGCTGTACCCACACCGCCCGCTCGCGCCGAGCAGCAGGCTTCCGAAGCGATTCCGGTCGCCCTGTGCGGCTGCTCACCGGTGATCACCACGATCGCGGGATCGTCAGGTCCTGGACGCGACTGAGGCCAGCCGTGGGATCAGCGTGGTCGCAGTGCCCCCGAGAATGGCGGTTCGCTCGACAGCACTGAGCGCGGCGCTGGTCTCGATCCGCGCACGGCAGGAAACGGCCAGGTCGCGGCGCAGGTACGGGTAGTCGGTGCCGAACACCACGTGGTCGATGCCGACGACGTCGCGAAGCATGTTCGGTACGGGATCGCTCCACGACAGGGCCGTGTCCCAGTACAGCCGGCGGAAGGTGTCGGCGGCGCTGGCACGGGCCTCGGCGCCGGGGATGACGCCCATCTCGTCGATGACGGCGAACCGCCCGGCCAGGTAGGGCACGGTGCCGCCGGCGTGCGAGAGGACGTACTTGACGTCCGGGGTGCGGGCGAAGGTGTTGCTGTAGTGCAGTTGGGCGACCGCCCGGGTGGTGTCGGCGGGATAATCGACGAGCGAATCCGGCAGCCCGAGAGCATGCGCGCTGGGGTCGGGCGACGGGTTGGGATGCACGAACACGACGGCGGCACGCCGTTGCAGCTCATCGAAAAGCGGCTTCAAAACAGGGTCACCGAGGTAGACGCCGCGGGCGTTGCTGAACAGCACGACGCCGTCGAGGCGAAGCTCGTCGAGGGCGTAGGCCAGTTCGACCAGCGCCGCATCGACGTCCGGCAAGGGCACGCAGGCAA
Organism: Mycobacterium sp.; assembly: GCA_032230775.1. Lineage (GTDB taxonomy): Bacteria > Actinomycetota > Actinomycetes > Mycobacteriales > Mycobacteriaceae > Mycobacterium. The sequence continues at coordinate 10,477 of JAVXWV010000109.1, forward strand.
AGCCGCCGAACCGGTCGGGATGGTCGCGGATCAGCTCGGCGGCCAACTCGTTGCACCGCCGGGCCAGCGCGCCGGCGGCGGCGTCGTCACCGGTGTGCACGCCGGGGGTGCTGATCGACGTGACGGCCACGTCGATGCCGGCGTCGTCGAGGAACGACAGCGCGCCGGCCCGGGACCAGGGCGGCGGCGCGACGCCGCCAACCGGGTGGTCGCCGGCGTTGGTGGCCTGCCAGAAGAAGTCGGGCAGCATGTGGTGGTGAAGGTCCACGGTGAACGTCATGCCGGCCTCCGACCGTAGACCTGCTGGGCGATGCGCTCGGCCAGCATGATGACGGTGACGTTGGTGGTGGACGAGGGGACCTCGGGAATGATCGAGGCGTCGACCACCCGCAGGCCGTCGACGCCGTGCACGGCGCCGACGGGATCGACGACCGCCCACGGATCGTCGGCTCCGCCCATCGGAGCTGTGGACGTCGGGTGGCCGTAGACGGCGAGGTTGGCGGCAATGACCTGCGCCAAGGAGTCGTCGGTCACGGTGTCGCCGGGGCTGAGCTCTGCGGCGACGAACGGCGCGAACACGGGGTTGCGGGCGATGGCCCGACCGAGCTTGACGCCTTCCAGCAACCGCCGGGCGTCCCGGTCGGTGGCGAGGTAGTTGGTGTCGATGAGCGGGGCCTCACCGGGATCGCGGCTGGCCAGCCGCAGCGATCCCACCGACTCGGGACGGACGAGGGCGACCATCAGGACGATCGCCCCACCGGTCGGGCTGAGGGATCCGTCCATCAGGTGGGTCGCTGTGACGTGGAGGTCCAACTCGCCGGCGACGGCCTCGCTGGAAGCCGTCCACAGCAGCGATCCGACCGCCGGCGACATCTCCAGGTGGCCGGGAGCCAGCGCGTAGACGTTGTAGTAGCCGGGTTGGTCCTGCAGCAGCCGGCCGACGGGCAGGTCGGTGACGACCCCGATGCCCAGTCCGGTCAGGTCGTCGGCCGGACCGACGCCCGAGCGCAGCAGAATCGCCGCGCTGCCATAGGTTCCGCCGGAAAGGATCACTTCACCGGCCCGGTACTCCGTCCCGTCCGCGGCGACCACGCCGGTGGCCGTCGTCCCGTCGAACAGCACGCGGTCGACGTTCACATCGCCACGAACGGCGAGGTTGGCTCGACTTCGCACCGCGGCGGTGAGGTACACCATGCCCACGTTCTGTCGGATGCCGTCGACCACGTCGACCGGGTAGCCGTCCGCGCCGTCCTGGTCAGCGCCGTTGAAGTCGTGCACACGCTTGAATCCCTGCGCGACCGAGGCCTCGACGAATCCCCGCAGGGACGGCGTGAGCTCGTCATCCGTGCGCTGCCGAATCGACAGCGGACCGGTCCGCCCGTGATAGGCGTCGTCGCCGGTAGGCGTGTTCTCCAGCTGCTTGTACGTCGGCAGCACGTCGTCGAACGACCAGCCCTCGGGCCACGACGCGAAGTCGGCGGCGCGGGCCCGCAGCGCGACAGTGGCGTTCACGGCCGAACTGCCGCCGAGCACCTTGCCCCGAGGGGTCGGGAGCTGCGGCGACGTGGCCGTGCCGCGCGAGAAATAGCCCCAGTCGTGCGCCGGATCCGCGATGGTGTTCGCGTCCAGCAGCGCCGGCGGATACCCGTCCGGCGGATAGACGTGGCCTGCCTCCAACAGCAGGACGGTGCGCGCTCGGTCCTCGCTGAGGCGAGCCGCGAGGACCGCGCCGGCTGAGCCGCCGCCGACCACGATCACGTCGGCGGTCTCGGCAATGTCGGGCATGCCAATCTCCTTGTGTCACTCAGAGGACCCGGAAGGTCCTGCTGATGGGCAGCCGCCGGATGCGGGTGCCGGTGATGGCCGCGATGGCGTTGGTCAGGGCGGGCGCGGCGGTGGGCACGCTGACCTCGCCGACGCCGGTCGGTGACTCCCCCGACTCGATCAGGTGGATCTCGATCCGCGGCACCGACTGCATCCGCATGATCGGGTAGCGGTCGAAGTTCCGGGTGACGATCTCGCCGCCGTCGCCGAGCACGACTTCGCCCCAGGCCGCGGCGGTCAGCGCGTAGATGAGGCCGCCTTCGACCTGCGCGCGGACCAGGTCCGGGTTGACGAGGATGCCGCAGTCCAGCGCGAAGGTGATCCGCTCGATGCGGACCCGGTTGCGCTTGTCCACGGAGATCTCGGTGACCTGGGCGCTGTGCGAGAGGAAGCTGCTGCTGGCTACGCCGCGGGCGCGGCCCTCGGGTAGCGGAATCCCCCAGCCGCTCCGCTCGGCGGCCAACTCCAACGCCCGCAGGGTACGAGGATCATCGGCCAGTAGATCGCGGCGGAAGTCGATCGGGTCACGCCCGGTGGCGGCCGCGAGCTCGTCGATCGCCGACTCCCGCGCGAATTCGGTGTGCGAGTTGCCCACCGACCGCCACACCATGATCGGAACGCCGGCCTGCACGTTGGTGGTCTCCAACTTGAAGTTCGGCACCGCATAAGGAGCGTTGACCGCGCCACTTGTCGTCATGTAGTCGACGCCCTTGCTGAACAGGACGTCGGACACGAACGGGAGGTTGACCGAGGTCGGCTGTGCGGCGATCTGGTGTGGTGGAACGCGGTCAGCCGGCCTCCGGCGTCGACGCCGGCCCGCACCCGGTGCACCGCCATCACCCGGTACCGGCCGCTCTTGACCTCTTCCTCCCGCAGCGACTGGAGCTTCACCGGGAACCTCCAGCTCAGCGCCTTCGCGACCTGCACGGCCTCGCTGACCGGATCGCGGCCGGAGCTGCTGTGCAGGCCGAAGGACCCGCCCGCGTACGGGACGTGCACCCGGACCCGGTCCTTGTCGATGCCGGCCGCGGCGGACGCGGCCATGCGGACGTATTCGGGGCCCTCGGTGGCCGCCCAGACCTCCAGCACGCCGTCCTCACCCATCCGGCACACGGCGTTGTTGGGCTCCATCGGGGTATGCGCGAGGTAGGGCAGCTCGTAGATCGCGTCCACGACGTGGGCCGCCGCCGAGAGCGCGCCCGCGACGTCGCCTTCCTCCCGGGCCGCCACGGCGTCTTCGCCGGATTCGAGCAGCCGTCGGTGCTCCGCCAGCAGTTCCTCCGAGCTGCGTCGCTCGGCGTGCTGATCGTCCCAGTCCACCTTCAGTGCCCGCAGGCCGCGCTGCGCATCGTCGAACGTGACGCCGACGACCGCGATGCCTTCCTCGATCGGGAACACGGCGGTGACCCCGCGCTCGGCCAGCGTCGCGGTGTCGTCGATCTTCGCCGGTGTGGCGCCGAACTTGGGCGGATGCAACACCACCGCGGTCAGCATCGACGGCAGGGTGACATCGATGGTGTATCGCGTCGTGCCGAGGATCTTCCCGGCGGTGTCGACCCGGATCCGGCCTTCGCGCCCGATCAGCTTGTACCGGCTCGGGTCCATCGGCTGAACGTGGTCCGGAACGGGCAGCTGTTCGGCGGACGTCGCCAATTCGCCGAAGCCCGCGCGCTGCCCGCTCGGATGGCTCAGCACGCCGGCGGAGATCTCGATCTCGGCCGCCGGAACCTGCCAGGCCAGCGCCGCGGCGGCCACCAGCCGGGCCCGGGCCTGGGCGGCGGCCATGCGGTAGCGGGCCCAGTAGCCCTCCATCGAGGTCGACGCGCCGGTGAGCTGGATGAACCCGCCCCCGGCCGGGGTCGCGTACACATCTCCCCCAGGCCCGGTCCCGTTGGCCGCGTTGAGCACCCGCACCGACGCGAAGTCCGCCTCGAGTTCCTCCGCCACGATCGTGGCCAGCCCGGTGTGCGCGCCCTGCCCCATCTCGATCTGATTCGAGTAGGCGACAACGGTCCCGTCTTGGTGGACCCGGATGTAGGGATGGACCGGATCGGCCAGCTCTTCCGGCGTCAGTGGCTGGATCTCCTGCTCCGGCCCGACCGCGAGGTGTTCCTCGTCCACGCCCGCGGCCAGGGCCTTCGCCGCCTCGCCGATCGCGTCCCGGATGCGCGGATAGGTGCCACACCGACACAGGTTGCCGTTCATCCACTTGGTGATCGCCACGTCGTCCGGGGACCGGTCGGTCTCCAGCAGCGCGACCGCCGCCAGCGTCTGACCGGGCTGGCAGTACCCGCACTGCACCACGTTGCCCCGGTGCCAGGCGTTGCGGACCGCGTCCACGACCGGTCCCGAGGCGCCCTCGACAGTCGTGATCGCGCTACCCTCCGCGCTTTCGGCCGGGATCTGGCACGCCTTGGTGTTGCGCCCGTCGATCAGCACCGTGCAGGCCGCGCAGAACCCGATCCCGCAGCCGTACTTCGTCCCGTGCAGTCCCAGGACGTCCCGCAGCACCCACAGCAGCGGGCTGGTGGCGAACCGATCGTCGACCTCGACGTCGGAGCCGTTCACGTTCAGCTTCATGATGTCTCCGAATCAGGCTGGCTTGCCCGTGTCGATCCACTGCTGGAGCTTGTCCACCTGCGCCGCCGGCCACGCGCCGTCGCACGGCATCTGCCCGCTGCGCAGGGATTCCACGATGTCGTCGGCCCGTTCGACCACGTCGTCGTAGTCGAACAGGTCGAAGGCGGCGAGCATCGCGTCGCGGTCCTTCGCCCGGAACAGCGGCTTGATGTCATGCTCGAAGCTGATCTCGTCGGTCGGCATGTCAGGTCCTCCTTGCGGGCTCCGCGCTCATGGCTACTGGACCGCCGCGCTGATGTTCTCGATGATGCCGAGCTGGCTGAAGATGATCGTGCCGGACGGGTAGCAGTCGAACCGCTTGATCTTGCCGTCGGACAGCTCGAAGACGTCGCAGCAGGGCGCGTCCATCCGCTTGCCGGTAGCCGGCAGCGTGCCGAACGGCAGGCTCAGCGGGCCAAGATGCGTGCCCTGTAAGGCAAGTTGGACCACCACGATGTCGCCGGTGACATACATCTGGTACAGCTCGCGGTGCATGTCCGGGAACGCCTGCGCGTAGACCTCAACGGTCTTGGACAGCTCCTCGGGGCCGCGGTAGGTGACGCCGACGGACTCGTCGGTGAAGGTTCCGTCCGGGGTGAAGGCCGCCACCCAGCCCTCGAGGTCCTTGTCCTCGGCGACCTGGTAGGCCCGCCGGATGATCTCCTCGTTGTCCATGCGCATCAGCCTGGCGAGGAGGCGAGTGAGCGGACATCGTCCGAATCTGGCGATTCGCGGGCCGGGTGACGAGCTGATCACCCCTGACGACGGCGGCTGAGCACGGTACGGCTGGACAACTGACTCGATGTCTGTGGTGAGGGATGTCGTGCACTGAGCAGGTTCAGGAATGCCTCGGTGGCCGCGCTGGCCGCCGGTTCGCCGGGATCGCGATGCGCAGTTCCCAGCGCAGTTCGTGGTCCGCGATCTGCAGGGTGTCCAGGCCCGTCTGATCGTCGACGAGGAAGTGGCTGAGAAAGCCGATGCCGAGCCCCGCCCGGATGAAGCCGGCGGCCTGCCCGATGTCGGCCATCTCCAGGGTGACCTCCCGCTCGACGCCCGAGGCGGCGAAGGCCTGGTCGACCATCATGCGGTTGCCGAAGCTCGGTGGGGAGTCGATGAACGAGAACTCGGCCAGTTGGGACAGTGCCACAGCAGTCGCCGACTCACTGTCGACCACTACCCGCTGGCGTCTCGCACGTCGATCAGACCAGTGAGCATCCGCTCCCGCCGGCCAACCATCGATGTTCACGCGCCGGTCTCGATGACGGCTCTGGCCCGTGTGCTCGGGCGTCCGTCGGTGCCCCAGCGGCGCAGTACTCGCCGGCCGTAGTTGTTGGTCCCGGCGAACCTGTCGAGTTCCGCGCCGGATGGCGTTCGCCCTCGGGCTCGCTGAGCTTTGTAGTAGACCCACATGCGTTAGGGAGGCCTAATGGTCGCAGAGAGCGACCCTCTGGCACGACACAATCATCCGTCGCGGCGTAGGAGCGAGTCTCTGCCGGACGCCATAGGGTTCAGTCATGACGTCGGTAGCGGACGTGACCTTTGCGCTGCTGCGCGAGGCATGGTCGGCGCTCGGCGGTGGGACGGATCTTCTAGCCCTCGTCGACCTGACGGGAGATGGCGCGGGTTTGCTGCCGTCTACGCTGCCGGCCATGGTCGCCGCGGTCTCGGTGTCCACGCTGGCCGCGTCGGTGCTCGACGCCGCCAGGCGTGCCCGCCCGCCGGCCTCGATCCTGATCGATGCGGAGCACGTCGCGGTCGCCGCCGCGACGCTCACCGACGCCGGCGCGCAGTACGCGCCGACCGGCGCCGAGGCGATGACCGTCAACGACGCGGCCCACGTCATCACCACTATCACCGGCCAACCCGTCAAACATCAAGACATCGACCGCGAAACCTGGGTCCAATCCAGCATCGCCGCCGGTGTTCCCGCCGA
>JAVXWV010000198.1:0-5655 GCA_032230775.1 Mycobacterium sp.
CCTTCGCGCCGCGTCTGGAACGCCGACACGATCTCGAACACACCGAGGGCGACTAGGAATGCGCCGGTGACCACGGCGAGCGTCACGATCGACGTGGTAGGCAGCAGCATCATGATGATGCCGGCCAGTATCGATACGATTCCGAAGAAGATATCCCAGCCCCGCGCGGGCGTTTCGGCGTCGCTGATCGCCGCGACCGTCGTCGCGACTCCTCTGATGATGAAGCTGATTCCGATGTAGATGGCAAACAGCAGGATCGCGAACGGCTCGCCAAAGTAGCGGAAGGTCAGCACAGCAAGGATCACCGAGACGGCGCCGCTTATGAAAAGCACGGCGCGACCACCCCCCGATATTTCGGATGCCATCGCGATGAACAGTTGTGCGCCGCCGACAACAAGCAGATACAAGCCGAACAGGACCGTGGCGACAAGGACCGTCTTGCCTGGCCACACCAACATCAGTGCGCCGAGGACGATCGCCAACACCCCGGAGGCCAGCAAGGCCTTCCACTTGTGCGGCAAGAGTTTCGAAGGTTCGACGACCGGTGATTCCGGACGTCCCACCGCGTAAGTCACGAGGACCTCCCTTTGATCAGTTGATTGAGTCCCAACAGCAGTTTCGTCCGCGGACGTGGCCACCGCGTGCGCCCGTCAGCGCGAAAAATGCACGTCTTTTTCGTCTCCGGAGGATGACCGGCTCAGGTGCCCGCGATTCGCCACCGGCGGGAAACTCAAGCCCGTTCGAAGACGATCTCACCTGCGACGACGGTGGCGGCGACCATCTCGGCATCGAATTCGTCGAGCAGCACTTTCGGCGGAGCGACCAGTACGCAGAGGTCCCCGGGTTGGCCGCGTTGTATGCGCCGCGCTTCGGCCGGGTTGCCCGACGTCCCGAAGAACATCGTAAAAGCCTCACGCGCCGAGACACATTCATCAGGACCGAGGACGGCTCCGGATGCGGTGGTTCTGTGGACAGCGGCGCGCATGGTGGCCCACGGATCGCCAACGCCGAAGGGCATGTCGGTGGACAGCGCGACCTTCACCCCGGCAGCGCGCAGCGAGGCCACCCGCCATAACTCGTGGTGTTCGTCTGCCGGGATGTCGGCCAGGTAATGGTCGCCGCGCTCGGCGACGAAGTTGGGCTGGGTCACCACCATGACACCAAGGTCGACCAGGTCGGCGATGTTGTCGTCGGGCACGACGGCCGCGTGTTCGATGCGGTCGTCCGGGTGAGTGCCCGCCGCGCGCAGCGCCGAGAGCGTCACGACAAGCTGGGCGGCCGTCACGCAGTGCACCGCGACAGGAGCATCGTCGGCGTGGCGGTCGGCGATCCACGCGGTCAGTTCGTCGAGGTCGAGATCGCCGTCGTGCAGGATGCGCTTGCCAGGCGCCAGGCAGTGCACGCGCTGACGCAGCTCGCCGCGCCGGTGTGCCGCCAGCAATTTCACGATGTCACTGACTTCGAAGTCGGGTGTCGCGTCGGTGACGCCGGTGACGCCGTAGGCGCTCAGTGTGCGACTGACCTCGGCAAGCCCACCCTCGTTGCGCTGCAATGTGTCTGACCAACTGTGGTCGGCGCTGCGCAGACGCCCGTCGGGATGGTCGGTCAGCCCCACCCTGGTCAGCGCCGCCGAGTTCAACGTCCACAGCACGCCACTGCGGTGCTGCACGCGGACCGGAACCGGCGGCGAGACCTCGTCAAGCAGGTCGCGGTCCAGCGGGCCCGCGACCGCCTCGTGGTAGCCGACGGCCCTGATCCAGCCATCACTGCCGACAGCGGCGTCGGCGAGCGCACGGGCCAGGTCGTCGCGACCCCGCACCTCCGCCGGTCCAACCCTGGCGGAGGTGCGGGCGGCTGCGGCCGAGCGCAAGTGGACATGATGGTCGTGAATGCCAGGGATGACCGTTCCACCCGCGGCGTCGAGAACGTCCTCGCCCTTGTTCGGCGCCAGATCGCCAACCTCGACGATCCGCTCGCCTGCGCGGATGTCGGCTTCGGTGCCGTCGAGCAACACTGCCCGTTGAATCAGCATGATGCCAAGCGTCTTTCGGCCAGCAGCCGCTCAACAGTGGCGTTGTCTGCGCCAAGGTCTGACGCAGGACGGGACCGCGCCGGCATTGCGGTGCATCGGGTTTCGACTGAACGGTCCTCCGCGGCGTAAGTTGCGGCGACGGCGGCCATCGACAGTTCGATCAGCTCGCCTCCCCCGCGACTCAGCGATTCCACGCCCGAAAGCGCGGCGTGCAGGCCGGTCAACGGGTCGGCGATGGCGTCAGCACAGAACGCCGGATCACCGGCCACGGTGCCGCCGACCAAACCGCCGGACACCGCGGCGTCGTCGCCGAACGCCACCCAGCCGGCCTGCTCGCCGACGGCACCGTGGCCGGTGATCCGCAGCCAGACCCGGCCGTCGCGAGGCGCGACGTCGGTCGGGCCGAGGCCACGGTGTTCCAGTGCCGCGGGCCGTGACGATTCGACGACGACATCGGCGGCCTCCAGCAGACTCCGTAGGCCGGATGGTCCGTCGAAATCGACTGCATACGACAGCTTTCCGCTATTCATCCAGTCGAAGATCGCCGACGGCCCGGAGCGGGTGCCGTCGGGTCGCTCTGCGGTTTCGACCTTGACGACGGTCGCGCCCGCCCGCGCGAGCAGTTGTCCGCACAGGGGGCCCGCCCACATCGAGGACAGGTCGGCGACCAGAAGGCCGGACGGCTTGCGCGGTTTGGTCGCGGCACCCAACTTCGTGATCCGAGGTCCCGCGGCGCGCGTTTCAGCGAGGGCGGCGACCGGTAGACCGAGCAGGCGGGCACGCGCGGTGACATCGGCCGGGGTGTTGTCTGCAACCCAGCGCTGCAGGGCAGGCCACGGATCGTCGCCGACAGCGTCGGACTCGACCAGCGCGGGCACGGCGTCGACGTCGTCTTGCCGCGACAACGTCAGAGCGCACCAACCGTCGCCGCTGCGCATCAGCCGGGTGGCTCCGCCCGCCGAGATCCGGCCCTGCGGTGACAACCCGAGCAGGCAGGCCCGGCCGGCGAGAAGTTCGGCGACGTCGACCTCGACGCCGGTGAGCCTGCCGAACGAGTCGGCGGCATGCCGCGCGCGCGTAAGCACGGCGTCGGGGATGGCCAACGACGTCACCCGTTCATTCTGCTCAGAACTGCAGTGCAGTGAACCGATAGTCCAGCACTTGGCGATCGGAGTCGCCTGCGTAGACCAGCGACCGTAGCTTGAGCACACCGCCGCGACCGCCCGGCAGCGGCACCGCGCCGTCGACGTGCAGCTCGCTGTACAACGTGTCGCCCTCGTGCACAGGGCCGGTGTGATCGCAGGATTCCCAGCCAAGCACCGTGACGAGATTGGGCAGCAATCGCGTCGCCTGGGCGAGGGCCAACCCGATGGTGTGCCCACCGTAGACAAGGCGCTGACCGCCGACGCGCCAATCATGGTGTGTCGCTGCGATGTTCAGCGTCAGCCGCGCAAGCTCCGGGGCGCTGCTGACCACGTCGGCGGTGCTGTGCAGCACCGCCCCCGCGAGGCCGGAGTCGAAGTGGGCGCCAGGTACCTTTTCGCGGTATGCGTCAGCGTCCCATTCGGCGGTCGGGTCGGGCGGCACGGCGAGATCGGCGCCGATGTTGGACAGGTCGTCAGCATGACCGGTCTCGGTTTCGGTGCTCAGCGGAAGCATCGCACAGCGGTAGAAGTCCAGCACCAGCCGACCGATCTGGTCGACGGTGGTCATCCTCAGCGCCGCAAGGCCGGTCGGCGCACGGCCGGGTTTGGCCGAGTTCTGCTTCAACCCGACCACTTCGGTGCGGGTGAACAGGCTGTCGTCGATGACGGGGAACCGGCGGAATGTCAGCCCGCGGTAGAAGAGGTTGGCCTTGACCCGCTGCGTTGCCAGCGTGCTCTGTCCTATCGCTACATCGCAGACCAGTGCGGGATGTGCCAGGACCGTCGTCGCCCCGGTGACGGAAACGGCCAGCTCGGTATCCAGCGCTAGCCGGAGGCGATCGCCGATGATCGATTGGTGCGCGGCCGCGGCACCTGAGGTCAGCGTCATCGAGGGCGCAGAGTCGAAGACCTGACCCACCTCCAGGTCGTCGAAATAGGGGCCGCTCACAGCCGCAGATGTTGCCATTTGGTCCTACAAAGTGTCAATATGGCCGTACATTTGAAGTCCTCCCCGGATTGAACTCTGGGGATTCCAACCCTTATCCCACTGACTTACGCGGCAGGAGTGGTGAGTTGAGGTTCACGGTTCGCAGACCGCCTACCGGCGAGGTCTCCCCGTGCTGTCACCACCCGTCCGGCGGCGATGTTGCGTGCAGCGTTGACGTCGGCGTTGCACCGACCGGCGTCGCAGGCTTCGCATTCGAAGACCGCTTGGCTCTTGCGGTTTCCGGGTGCGACGTGCCCGCATGCGGAGCATCGCTGCGACGTGTACTCAGCCGGGACTTTCTCGACCCGGCCGAAAGCCTTGTGCTCCATGCGTGCGACCAACTGGCCCCAGCCGCTTCGCATGATTGCGCGGTTAAGCCCGCGTTTCTGAGCGACCCCCGTGCCTGGCTGCTCGACGGTGCCGCGCGCGGAGCGAGTCATCGCCGGCACGTCAAGAGCCTCGACCCTGATGGTGTCAAATCGCCGCGCGAGGTCCGTCGGGGTCTTCTCAACCCAGTCTTTGCGCCGATCCCGCTCGCGGGCCTTGAGCTTGGCGATCGCGCGTTTCGTCTTTTCGCGACGATTGGAGCCGCGCTGGCAGCGGGCCAGCCGCTGCTGCAACACCTTCAGCCGCTTCGACTCACCCCGAGTGAGACTCGGTACGCCCAGCAGTTCGCCGGTGGACAACGCGGCCGACACGACGACACCGCGGTCGACGCCGACCACGCTGCCGTCTCCCGGACCGCAGATCGGGTCGGGGATGTGCGCGAACGCGACATGCCAGCGCCCTACCTGATCCCGGGTAACCCGGTAGGACTTGACCCCCTCTGGCACCGGCCGCGACAGGCGAAACCGCACCCACCCGACCTTAGGCACCCATACCTGACCCAAGTGGCGGTTGAGCCGCTGAACGTGAGGCGGTTTCACCGCGACCTGCCGAAACCCTTCGTGCACACCGGCTTTACGCCACGTCGGGCGACGGTGCGTACCTCTGAAGAAGTTCTGCATGGCCTGTGCGAAATCCCGCAGCGCCTGCTGCTGCACCGTCTGACTTCCGGCACGAAGCCACGCGTACTCGGCGCGCGCCTCCGTCAACTGCGCGGCCTGCTCCACGTAGCCGGGAGCCTTGCGGCCCGGTTGCCAATGCCGGTGCTGCTCCACCGCCAAGTTCCACACATACCGCGCGTCCCGGCAGTGCCCCAACAATGCCTCCTCCTGCTCAGGGGTCGGCAACAGTCGAAACCGCGACATATCCGCACCGTAACCACCGACACCGACAACCCCCGCCCCAGCACGCAAACACCCCTCGAGATCGACTTCCTCCCCGGACCGAAGTCCGGGGATTCCAGCCGAAGGAAACACCGATGACTGACGAAGAAACCATGCTGGTCGAGACGGTGCGGGCATTCATCGACCGGGATGTGAAACCGACTGTCCGCGATGTCGAGCACGCCAATGAGTACCCGGAGGCGTGGATCGAGCAGATGAAGC
>JAVXWV010000228.1:0-5899 GCA_032230775.1 Mycobacterium sp.
CGGTGTCGACGAGGAACGCTCCGATGGCGTCGGTGCCGGTGCGCTGGGCGATGTAGCCGGCATTAGCGACGAAGAAGCTGTCTTTGGGTGCCGTGGGAAATTCTGTGACGATTCCGATGTAGCGGAACCCCACGGTGACGAGGTGGTGGGTTCGCGCGTCCTGGATCCTCAGGTTGAGGGTATCACCTGGACGAAGTTGGAAGTCTTTGACCGTTTCGGCACTGACCAGAATCGAATCAGGCTGTGCTGCAAGCATGTTCATCAGCTTCTCGACGGTGCCCCCTTGAAAGTAGTTGTCCTGCAACGCAGTGACGTTCGTGACGCTTCTTGGGTCAACGCCGTAGAGGTCCTGCAGGTCCGCACCGACGTAGGCGTAGCGGTGCTGAATCGGTTCCACGGCACGTACTCCGGGGACGGCTGCAAGCTTTGCCGCCGCACCGGATGACACGGAGTTGCCCGGGGGCTCCGTAACGGTGATATCGGCGCCGTTGGTGAGTTGGGCGTCGACCTCGGCCTGAGCACGATAGGTGGCGTTGAACGTCGCCGTGGATACGGCGAAGGCCACCGCGACTGCCAACAGCACAATCGCCCGGGCAAGCGCCACCCGCTGACGGGACAGTGAGTGGGCGACGATGCGCGACAACTTTCCGGCCACCGGTCGCAGAGCGCGGGCGACGACGGTCCACCCTCGGCCCAGGAGCATGTCGCTCAGTCGCCACACCAGAAGGGCCGCGCCGATCCACAACAAGGCCGGTGCGACGAACGCCCAGTACGACACCGAAATCGTCGGCACACCTTCAGGGGCGAGGACGATCTGGTATCCGGTACGCCCGGCCTGCCAGAACAACATCCCCGACACCGCCAGAACCGCAAAGTCGATGCCGGAGCGGGTCCACCGCGGGGTCCGGGTCCTACCCAGATTGGCTCGGGCCGTAACGACGGAGGAGTCGCGCAGGTCACGCCAGGCCGGGGCCAGCACCGACGCGGCGGCGATCCCCATCCCCACCGCGGCCGATGCGGCGGCCCATCCGACGGCAGTGCGGGCGTCGGCGCCAAGGCGGGGAGAGCCGAATTCTGCCAGGCCCACAAGAGCGGCGGCGGTGATACCCGCCGCACTTCCGGCGATACCGACGACGGTGGCCTCGGCGGCCGCCAACCACATCAGCTGGCGCCGCGTGGCGCCGCGGGCGCGCAGCAGGGCTTGATCGCGACGGCGCCGATCAGCCCCGGCGGTGACGACCGTAGCCGTCAACAGGCCCGCGAGGACCGCAGCCGGAAGACCGAGGAACAAGAACAGCACCCTGGCGTAAGCGGCGTCACCACGGGCGGCGTCGAGCGCGGCAGCGAGGTTGTCGCCGACCAGTGCGCCGCCGGCGCTGCGGGCTTCGAGGTTGTGGGCGGCGGCGCTGACCTGGGTGTAGGCCGAAGCCGGCGCGGGGTGCAGGGTGTGGTCGAGTGTCGCGTGGATCTGCAAATTGACCAGATCAGGGCGCAGTGCCGAGACTGGGCCGAACACCTGCTGCCACTGCGTCTGGCCGAGGAGCACCACGTTGTCGGGCGGTGCGACCGGCTGAGTACCCGGGGGTGCGCCAACCTTCTGGAACAGCGAATCCGCCTGGGGCAGGTCTATAACGCCGTCGACCACGACGTCGACCGGCGCCATGCCCGCCCGCTCGATCCGGACGGTGTCGCCCGGGGCCACATGTAGGTTGGCTGCGGTTTGTTGGGCGATCAGGACGCCGTTGTCGGTGCCGACTAGTGTCCGGATGGCGTCGGGAAACTGGTCGCGGTAGTTCGGCGGGATGCCCAAGACCGTTGCCGGGCCGGTTGTTTGAGTACTTTCACCGGTCTGTGCCACCAATCCGCTGGATTGGGCGAAGCCGACCGGCAGCGCCGCCAGCACGCCGGGTGTGGAGTGCGCGGTCTCCAGGACCGTGGCTGGTTGGGTGCCTGGCTGCACCTCGATCTGCCAGTCGACGCTTACGCTGCGGATCGCGCGGGCGGTCATCGAGGATTGGGCCGCCGCCAAGAAGCTACCCAGGCACGCCACAAGCGCAACCGCGGCGGCCACGCCCGCAACCGTCGCGGCCACCCTGCCCCATCGACGACGCACCAATCCGACTGTCCACCTGGCGATCACGTCACATCTCGATCGGCGTCTGGGTTGCTGAAGAGCTGGCCGTCGCGCATCACCCATCGATCAGGCAACTTGGCAGCGACGGAGGCGTCGTGGGTGGCGATGATCACCGCGCCGCCTATCGCGCTCGCAGTGTCCAGCAGAACTGCGACAACCCGCTCGGCGTTGTCATGGTCCAGCCTTCCGGTGGGTTCGTCAGCGAGGATCAGCGCCGGGCGGGTGGCCAACACGCGCGCGATAGCAACGCGCTGGAGCTGGCCTGCGGACAGCTCGTCGGGCAGCTTGGCAGCCAGGTCACCGATCCCGACCAGATCAAGAGCGGCGCGAGCGCGCCGCGTCGCGGTGTCGTCAGCCTGCCCACCGAACAGGAGCGGCAGGGCGACGTTCTCCGTAACGTCGAGACTGGGCAACAGGCTCGGACCCTGGAACACCACACCGATTGCGCGGCGGCGGCCATGACGGTCGTGCCCAAGCGCGGGCCACCGCACTTCTCCCGCGGACGGGACGTCGATGCCGGCGAGGAGATGCAGCAGCGTGGACTTTCCCGATCCGGATGGCCCCGTCAGGGCAATCCGGGCCCGCGACGGTATCCGACAACTCACCTCGCGGACGGCGTGTACTGCGGCGGCGCCGGAACCAAAGGTACGGCTCACAACGCTGCATTCGGCGACGACCGACCTCGTTGTCGCGCCGATGGCGGCTTCCCGCTCAGCGGGACCGGTGGTCATCAACACACCCGTCCGTCGTCGAGGCGTACGACCCGTGCCGCCGCGGCGGCGATCGCGGGACTGTGGCTGGCAACGACGATCGCGGTGCCGCGTGCCGCGGCCTCGGAGAGCAGGCCGAGAACCAGGGCTTCGGTGACGGTGTCCAACTCGCCGGTGGGTTCGTCGGCGAGCAGCGCCGTCGGAGCGTTAGCGAGCGCAACCGCCAGTCCGGCGCGGGCCAGTTCTCCTCCCGACAGCTGGCCTGGGTAAGCGGACGCCCTGTCCGATAGATCGAGTTGACCCAGCACGTCAAATGATTCGATGTGGGTGCGCCCGAGAAGGGCACGCACGATCGCTACGTTCTCGGCAACGGTGAGGTGGTCGAACAAGTTGGAGTCCTGAAACAGCATGCCAATGTGGCAGCCCCGGATCCTGGCTTGCTCGGGCTCGGGGCGGTGGCTGATCCGTTCGCCCGCGATGCGCACACTGCCGCCATCCGGGTTGTCCATTCCAGCCAGACAGGCCAGCAGCGTCGATTTGCCCGAACCGGAAGGCCCGGCGACGGCAACGAATTCGCCACTCCGCACGGTTAGTGAAACCCCTTGCAGTGCAAGGGTTTCCTCGTCGCCAGCACGGTAGAACCTATACAGCGAGCGGGCCTCGACGGCGGCGGGCACCGCCGTCACTGCCATCGCAGTGAGTCGCTGATGGTCCGCCACGGGTCGACGTTGTCGGCGCCGACCGGTCCGGACAATGTCAGGATAATCGCTTGGCCGGCGTGCCAATACTCGTAACGTTCGAAGGCGTCCATCTCGGTCTTGCCGCTGACCGCGTTGGGGGGCGAGCTGCCCTGGTAGGTGATCAGCATCACCTGACCCGCGTTGCGTCGCACCGCCGTTACGGTGCCGACACGGAAATTGGGAGTGGAGGACGCAATACCCGGCAGCTCGTAAACACTGACCGACTCAGTGTTGGGGGCGGCGGCGGTCGGACGAGTCTCGATACGAATGGCGTTCAACTTGTCGGTAAAGATGGTCGCGGCGCCCTCGGTGGTGCGTGCCCACCCTTCGGGCACCGACACCATGAAAAAACCACCGGCAGGCGTGAACGGCACGAACGCCTGACTGTCGGGAATATCACCGGCCGGGTTGTTCTCCGATACTGCCGGGGCGGCACCGCTCGCGTCGGGCGAGCCAGGCGGCGCGGTCGCCGGAAATCCGCACCCCCCAAGGACAACCCCGATGGCCGAGATCGCCGCGGCAACCGCAAGGCGGCAGGTGGCTGTCATAGCTTCCTCCCCGCTCGGTGGCGTTAGGTGGCGAGTTATCCGCACGTTGGTGCGTTCGGCGAGTACCTCACCGCAGTGACGCCAATAGTGTTGTGAGAGTTTGTGTCTCGACTGCTGGGTCGGGATTGCTCGCCCTCAGCGCCTTCAGGACACTGTCGGTCTGACCGTCAAGGACGGTCCATGAGGCCTCGTCCAGCGGCTGCAGCGTCGGCTGGGCGTCGTCCCACGCGGTTTCGAGGTCCTTGATCCGAGCAGTTGCCGCAGATTGGTCGCCGGCCTGCACCTTGGTGAGCGAGTCCGCAGCGATGGTGCGGAACTTCGCGACGTCGGCCGCCGGGAAATGTGCGGTCGCCGACTGCCCCGGGGCGAGTGTCGCGTTGACGGACGACCCGGACTCCTCTTCGCTTGCCAGGGTTGCGTGCGGCTTCCCGGCGGCCCCTACCAGCAGGGCACCTGTGGCGACGGCGACTACGGCGAAGAAGCCGAGCATAATGCGCTCGCGAGTCGGACGCGTGGTGGCCGGCGGAGTAGGGGTCAATTCGGGCTCTTTGATCACGTCGGCGCGGGTGCGCGTCAGGTAGACGACAGTCGCGAGGATCGCGGTAAGGAAGATCACGCTGGTGAGCGCGACACCCAAACCAAGGCCCTGTTGGTCCTTCGGAAAACCTAGCCAGTCGCCGAGATTCGCACCCAGCGGGCGGGTCAGGATGTATGCGAGCCAGAAGGACAACACGGAGTTGGCGCCCAGCCGCCAGCCGATCACGATTGCGACAATCAAGGCGGCCGGCAGGAGCACCGACGTGCCAGGCCCCCAACCGGTCAGTTCAAGAGTCCAGTCACCGGCCGCTGTACCGAGGGCGAAAGTGACTAGCACTGCGAGCCAATAGAACAACTCTCTCGGCAACGTGACGATGCTGTGGATCGACAGTGTCCGCTCGCGCGCCCACCACACGCCGAAGACGATGGCCAGAGCCACCGCGAACACGCTCGTACTCACTGCGAGCCGAACGCCCAGGCTGTCCGTGAGGATGTCGGTGTATAGCGTGCCGGTGACGCTGACTACGACGACGGTCAGCCAGTACACGAATGGCACGTACCGGCTGAGGCTCAGCTGCCACGCCAGAACGCCGGCGAGTATCACCGTGAAAATGAGGGCGGTGGGAATCAGACCGACACCCAACGTCATGTTGATCCAGTCGGCGAAGCTCTCGCCCACGGTGGTGCACAGGATCTTGATGACCCAGAACCACACCGTGATCTCGGGCACCTTGCTCAGCATTGCGCGGCCGGCACTGACGGCCTCAGTTCTCGATGTCTCGGTCACAGCACCCCACCGTAAGGACAGCTAGCTGAAACGCCGCTGAGAAAGCCTATGTGGCACAACACGCAAACGTGGCGCAGCATGCGAAAGTCGGCACGCCATGCCCAGGCCTGGTAGGGCATAGCGCGCCGACCTTTTCCGCCGCTTCGATCCCGCGTCGACGCGCTTGGCGACGCTAGGGGAAACGCCAAGACGCCACGCGGATCAAAGCCAAACGCAGAGTGGCACATACGAGCTCTGAGAAGACTGAACAACGGCTAGTGCAGAAGGAGCCAGGCGAGGCTGGCGCCCCCGGCGACCACGCAGTAGATGGCAAACGGAGTCAGAGTGCGGGTTTCGAAGTACCGGGTCAGGTATTTCACGGACAGGTAGGCGCAGATAAAAGAGGCGGCGCTGCCTGCGAGCACCTGGCCGTGGATGCCGTCGCCAAGGGGTCCGAACAGATC
>JAVXWV010000230.1:0-5233 GCA_032230775.1 Mycobacterium sp.
GAGTTGATTGTATTGGCGCGGTGGATGATTGGTCATGGAGTCGGAGCCCGCTCGGTGGCGAGCAGATCGGCGAGGAGCTCATCGTGGCGCCAAGGGGGCGGGGCGGCTCTGGGGTTCTAGGCCCAAAAGTTGTACAGGGTGCGGGCGTTGAGCTCGACGATCTTGCGCGCTTCGTCGTCGGGCACGTCGGCCAGGTGCTCGGCGAGCAGCTTGCGGGTGTGCGGCCAGTTGGAGTCGGAGTGCGGGTAGTCGCTTTCAAACATGATGTTGTCGATGCCGATGCGGTGACGCTGCTCGATGCCGGACTGGTCGGAGATGAAGCATCCGTAGATGTGTTCCCGGAACAGCTCCGAGGGAAGTTTGTCGGCGTTGACGTCGCACCAGTACTTGTGCCTGCCCCACGAATAGTCGATGCGCTCAAGCAGATACGGCATCCATCCGATGCCGCCCTCGGAGAGGGCGACCTTGAGGTTGGGGAACTTGTAGAAGACGTCGGACATCAACAGGTCGACCGTGGCCATCATCGAATTCAGGCCGTACAGCGCTATACCGATGAACAGGTCGCCGTCGGGGGCAAGTCCCTGCGGCATGCCACCGGAGCCGAAATGCATGGACAGCGGTAGCCCGGCCTCCTCGCAGATGCGGAAGATCGGATCCCAGTGGTCGGTGTGATAGGACGGCAGACCGATCTTGTGGGGCGCCTCCATGAACGAAATGGATTTGGCGCCCTTTGCCGCAGTCCGCTCGATCTCGGCGACCGACGCCCCGACGTCCCAGACCGGCACCATCATCAACGGAATTTGGCGTTCGGGGGCATAGGCGCACCACTCATCGAGGATGAAGTCGTTGTAGGCGCCGATGCAGAGTTTCGCGAATTCCTTGTCCTTCGCCTTGAGGAAGGTGCTGCCTGCGAATCCACCGAAGTTCGGGAAACACAACTGCGCCCACACGCCCTCGATGTCCATGTCCTTGATGCGGTCTTCGATGTCGTGGCAGCCCGGAAGCATGTCGTCGTAGCTGCGGGGGTCCATCCCAAAGTCGCGCGGGTGCTTGCCTGCGACGGCGTTGAGGGCGAAGTTGCCCGACTGGTCGCCTTCGTACAGCCACGTGTCGTTGCCGTCAGGCAGCTTGACGATGCGCGGGGCGACCTCCGCGTACTTGGCGGGCACCCGGTCTAACCACACGCGCGGGTGCTCGATGACGTGGTCGTCGACCGAGATGATCTTGGCGTCTTCGGGCAGCATGCGGGATTCCCTCCTGGAAAAGCCGGGTACCGAGCTCACGGCAGCTGTCGTGAGTGGACATCCCTCACAGTAGAACGCTAAGTGCTATTGCTGCAATCTAGGTGTGCTGATGAGCGAGGATTTCAGCTCCGAATCAGTCTGCGATTATCCGTAGGGCCTGTTTCGGACACGCGGTCACCGCATCGGCCACTGCGGATTCCATTTCGGGCGGCGGTTCAGGAAGGAGGATGCTAACGACCTCGTCGTCGCTCAGATCGAACACTTCGGGGGCTTCTGCCACGCACAATGCGTTGAGTTCGCAGAGATCGGGGTCGACTGTCACCTTCATGCGTCCAGTAGACCATCACGTTCTTTTGAGGACAACTAAAGTCTCTCTGAACGCATGTCATAGGTTGGTCATGTGGCAGACTTCCTCTATCGGGCGGCCGCTTCGGTCACCTCGACGATGCCAAGGCCAGGTGGGAGTCACGGGAATGAACAACGCTGTGATCGTCGACGTCGTCCGGTTGGCCTCCGGCAAGGGCAAGGCCGGTGGCGCACTCTCGGGCTGTCACCCCGTCGACCTGCTGGGCCGCGTGCTATCAGAGGTCGTGGCCCGAAACGATCTGGATCCCGCCCGCATCGACGACGTCATCGCCGGGTGCGTAGAACAAATCGGCGAGCAGAGCTTCAACATCGCCCGCAGCGCCGCACTGGCCGCGGGCTTCCCGGAATCGGTGCCGGCCACTACCGTCGACCGTCAGTGCGGTTCCAGCCAGCAGGCGGTGCATTTCGCCGCGCAGGGTGTGATGGCCGGTGCCTACGACATTGCGATCGCATGCGGCGTCGAGTCCATGAGCCGCGTTCCGATGGGGACGTCGTCTTCTGGCGCCGATACCTTTGGGCCGAGCGTCGCGGCGCGGTATCCGCAGGGCCTGGTCAAGCAGGGTGTTGCCGCCGAGCTGGTGGCAGCGCGCTGGAAGCTTGACCAGGACGCGCTGGACACTTTCGCCGTCATGTCACACCAACGGGCCGCTGCCGCGGTCGCCGAAGGATGCTTCGCGAACGAGATCGTCGCGATGCCGATGGTCGACGCTGACGGGCACCTCGGTACGCACACCGTCGATGAGACCATTCGGGCGGGCACCACCGCTCAAGCGCTGAGTGGGCTTAAGCCGTCCTTCGCCTCGGCGGAAGCGGCCGCCCGCTTCCCTACCCTTGACTGGCGTATCACGCCCGGAAACTCTTCTCCGCTGACCGACGGGGCATCGGCGGCGTTGATCATGAGCGAGCAGATGGCTCTGGCCTGCGGCCTGCGGCCCCGCGCCCGGTTCCACGCGTTCGCGGTCGCCGGGGACGATCCGCTGTACATGTTGACCGCACCCATTCCGGCGACGAACCGGGCGTTGCACCGCGGAGGCCTGACACTTGACGACATCGACGCCTATGAGGTCAACGAGGCATTTGCATGTGTGCCGCTGGCCTGGGCGCAGGAGTTGGGCGCCGACCCCGCGCGGCTCAATCCATGGGGTGGGGCAATTGCGTTGGGCCACGCGCTCGGATCGTCGGGAACCCGTCTGCTGGCCACCCTGGTCAATCATCTGGAGGCCACTGGCGGCCGCTACGGGCTGCAGACCATGTGCGAGGGCGGCGGCATGGCGAACGCGACCATCATCGAGCGGCTGTAGTGCGGCAACGACTTTCAACGAGGAGAGGGCGCGATGGCTGTTGACAACGTTCTGGTGATCACCGGGGGCACGGGCGGCATGGGGCTGGCCTGTGCGCGCGCCCTCGCCGATCGCGGACATCTGCTGCTGGTGGATCTGCGCGAGGATCTACTCGACCAGGCACGCAAAGCCCTTGGCGCCCAGGGCGCCATCGTGGATACGCTGCCCTGCGACGTGACCTCTGCGACTGATGTCGCCGCCGTCGCCGACCGGGTGCGCGAGCTTGGCCGCCTACGTTGCCTCGTGCATACCGCGGGCGTCTCACCGGAGATGGCCGATGCGGCAACGGTTCTCGATGTAGACCTGGCCGGATCGGTGCGCATCACCGACGCCTTGTTCCCTCTGGTCAACCCAGGCTGTTCCGCGATCCTGATCGGATCCATCGCCGGCTACAGCGACGTCCCCGCCTCCGTGGAACCGTTGCTCGACGATCCGCTTGCCGACGGGTTCCTCGCCGCGGTCGAGCAGGCCTTGGGCCAACCACTAGATAGCGCCACGGCCTACGTCCTTGCCAAACGCGGCGTGACGCGGCTGGCCGAACGTCTGGCCACGCCGTGGGGCAAGACGGGCGGACGCACCGTCGCGATCTCGCCTGGCCTGATCGACACCCCGATGGGCAGGCTGGAACTCGATCGTCAATCCATCATTCCGGTCATGATCGAGGTGACGCCGGTCAAACGCCCCGATCGGCCGCTGCCGGGGCGACCCGAAGACATCGCCGCCGCGGTTGCCTTTCTCGAGTCCGACGCCGCTGCGTTCGTCTCCGGATGTGACATCCGCGTCGACGGCGGGCTCGTGGGTGCCGGCAAACACCTGATGGGTGTCGGTCGATGACAATGACGAGAAGCAATTGGATCGACCCGGAGATCACCGAAAGTCTGCGCGAATTCCCCGATTTCGACTTCTCCGCCGCAAATCTTCCCGCGATGCGCGCAGGGACGATGTTCGAGCCGCAGTCCACACCCGAGATCGAGCGGGTCGAGCTGACTACCGAACGCGGCGACGTCGCACTGTCACTGCTTCGACCCGTCGGCTCCGCCGACAGGCCGCCCGTCCTGTACTGGATGCACGGTGGCGGGATGGTCATCGGCAACCGATACATGGACGACGCCCGCCTGATCGAGTGGTGCCGCTGGTTGGGCTGTGTCTGCGTCAGTGTCGAATACCGGCTGGCGCCCGAAGCGCCCTATCCCGCGGCACTGGACGACTGCGAGGACGGGCTTCGCTTCGTCATCGACAACGCCCACGATCTGCACATCGACCCACAGCGGGTCGGGATCGGTGGACGAAGCGCAGGCGGGGCATTGGCCGCAGGCCTCGCCCTGCGGTGGCGCGCTCGCGGGCAGGTCCCGTTGGCGTTTCAATACCTGGAGTACCCGATGCTCGACGACCGCGGCCTCACCGCGTCGAGCCAAGTCGAGGGATTGCCGGTATGGAGCCGCGAATCCAACGCATTCGGCTGGCGCAGTTATCTCGGCCACAGGCACGGCACCGACGACGTGCCAGCCGATGCGGCGCCGGCCCGGGCACTTGAACTCAGCGGCCTGCCACCGACATTCATCGGTATCGGCACAGTCGACTGCCTGCGCGACGAGTCGATCGATTTCGCCGCGCGACTGTGTCGGGCCGGCGTGCCCACCGAACTGCACGTCTACGCGGGCGCCGTGCATGGCTTCGACATGTTCGCCGAGACCGCACTCGCCCGAACCGCTGCGCGCGACAGCGCCGACTGGCTGGCCCGCCAGTTCGGTGGAGGACGCCTGCTTGCCTAGGCGGTTGCCGCTTTGAGCGCTGCGGAAAATCGCATGTGCGATAGATCCCATTCGAGACGGCGGCTTTGGTGGCCGACTAACACTCGTTCCACATCAGGCCGCGCATGGTTACTGACAGGGGAATGTCCTCGACAGCGATCAATCCCTTGGGTGCGCGACACACCCAGTCGATCGCATTGACCGCGCGACCCGCCGTCGAGATGCAGCCAGCGTCACTGGAATCGAAAACTGGATGAGAGACGTGAGTGTTTATCTCCACTCGTGGTTCGCCCTCCACGACGACACGGTGTACGCCGGTATGACCGTCGGGTGGGAACTCCCAGTCGGGCGCTGCGGCGGAGGTGAGCCGCGAAACGTGCTCGATGGTGATCACCGGTTTGGCGTCGCGGACGCCCTCGGCGGCAAACCGAACCGCGGCCATCTGTCCCGGCTCCACCGTCATCATTGTGCAGTCAATGCGTTCCGGCGTGAACCAGCGTTCGGCGCGCTGGCGCACTTCGTCGAGTTCGAT
>JAVXWV010000286.1:0-9898 GCA_032230775.1 Mycobacterium sp.
CCGCCGAACGCCCAGACGAGCACCAGAAAACTCAACGGGATCGCCAGCGACTCCATGACCAGCAAGTCGCGCTGCGATTGCTCGGTGATCTGGACGTTGGCCATCGCGGTTCCGCCTGACCGGACGGTGACGCCGCCGTGGTCGTGCGCCACTTGGTCGGTCAACTCGGTGGCGTACTTCTGTTGCTGGCTCTCGTCGCCGGTGATACCTGCGACGATGAGTCCAGACGTGCGGTCGCGGCTGACCAGATCCGCGGCGGCGGACGGCGGCGCGGTCCACGGCGAGCTCACCTGTGCGACATGTGGCGAACTGCGCAGTTGGTCGACGATCTCGTTGCCCACCCCGCGAGCAGCAGCGCTGTCGATACCGTTGGGTGTCGAGACGACGATCAGCAACTGCACGCCGCCCTGATGGAAGTTGTCGGTCAGGAATTGGGTCGCCCTGGCCGATTCAGACGTCGGGTCCTGGAATCCACTGGCGGACAGGCTCTTCGCTACGGGGACTCCGAAGATCCCAAGGGCGGCAGCCAGCAGCACGGCGACGGCGATGACACGTCGCGGTGCGGTAATGGCAAGCTGGGCGATCCGATGCAGCAGTGTGTGGCCTTCGCTTTGTTTCACTGCACTGAGATACGTAACGAATCGGTCAATTGTTCAATTTCTCCAGGCATGAAGCTCTGACCGGCACCTGCCGGAGTGCCCGCCTGCGAGCGACAAAGTCGGTGGGGAGCCCGCGTCTAGATACCTGTCGGGCCAGCGAGAGCGGGCGTATAGCCTGGTGACACACCCCACACCATCCTCAGCCAGCAAGCGAAGGAATCCAGCAGGCATGACACCGTTGAGAACCGGCGACGGTTTCCCCAACGTCGTCGTCACCGCGGTGGCATCGACCACATCTCTTGCGCCCGATGCGGAGCAGACGTGGCAGTTCTTACTGGAAGGCCGAAGCGGCATCCGCGAATTGGATTTCCCGTTCCTCGCAGAGTTCGACTCGCCGGTGCGCATCGGCGGTCCGCTGCAGGAGAATTTCGACGAACAGCTGACCCGTATCGAACTGCGTCGACTGTCGAATATGCAGAAGATGTCGGTGGTTTTGGGACGGCGACTCTGGGAGAGCGCAGGAACACCCGAGATCGACACCAGGCGGCTGATGGTATCGATCGGCATTGCGATGGGTGTCACCGAGGAAATTCGTCAACAGCACGACGCCTGGAAGGAGAAGGGCCTTCGCTCGGTTTCCCCACTTGCGGTGCAGATGTATATGCCCAATGCCCCAGCCGCGGCGGTCGGGTTGGAGCGTGAGGCGAAGGCGGGAATCATCTCGCCGGTAATGGCTGACGCCTCCGGTGCCGCTGCCATCAGCCAGGCTTGGCGGCAGCTCGTGCTCGGCGAGGCCGACGTCGCGATATGTGGCGGTGTCGAGGCGCGGATCGAGCCGGTGCCCGTCGCGTCATTCGCGAAGGCGGGGTTCTTGTCGACGAACAACGACGATCCGGCTGGCGCCTGCCGCCCGTTCGACAGGGATCGCGACGGCATGGTGCTCGCTGAAGGCGGCGCGCTGATGCTCATCGAGACAGAGGAACACGCCAAGGCGCGGGGTGCTCCGATCTTGGCGCGGTTGATGGGAGCGGCCATGACGTCCGACGGGTACGACTCTGCACAGCCGAATCCCAACGGCGAGGCCGCAGGCGACGCCATCGCCCGCGCAATTGAACTGGCCGGCCTGACAGCGTCCGACATCGACCACATCAACGCCCACGCCACCGGAACGACGTTCGGTGACCTCGCCGAGGCCCGCGCCATCGGCCGGGCGCTCGGCGACCACACGCCCGCGGTGTACGCACCGAAGGCGGCGCTGGGTCATTCGATGGGCGGGTCCGGAGCCGTGGAGGCCGTGTTGACGGTGCAGGCCCTGCGCGACGGTGTCGTGCCTGCCACCCTCAACACGAAAAACGTCGATCCCGAGATCGCGCTGGACGTTGTCACCGGCGAGGCTCGCCGCGCCGATTACCACTACGCCGTTAGTAATTCGTTCGGCATGGGCGGCTACAACATCGCGGTGGTCTTCGGCGCCTACTGATCGCTAACGCTTTGTGAGGGTGAATTGTCCTAGCTCGCTGATGCCGCGGCGGAAGAAGTCGGAGCATCCGGTCAGGTAGCGCATATAGCGTTCGTAGACCTCATTGGACGTCGCGGTGATGGCGTCCTCGCGAGCGGCTTCAAGATTGGTCGCCCAGGCATCAAGCGTCCGCACGTAATGCTCGTTCAGGTATTGCGTCTGCTCCACCGAAAAGCCTGCACTGCAGGAGAACTCGACGATGTCCTCGTCGCAGGGCACCGAGCCGCCGGGGAATATCTCCTTGGCGATGAACCGCATGAACTTCAGGTCGGAGATGGTAATCGGAATGCCCATATCGGGCCAGCGCTTGAGGGGATGGCCCATGATCGTCTGCAACACCATCCGGCCACCGGCAGGCAGAATGCGGAAGCACGTCTCGAAGAACGCCGCGTAGCGCTCCTTCGGAAAGGCCTCGAACGCCTCGATGCTGACGATGCGGTCGACGGGCTCGTCGAACTCCTCCCAGCCGCGCAGGAACACCTGGCCGGACCGATCGGAATCGAGCTCCTCCAGAAGGTGCTGACAGCAGACGGACTGATTCTTGGACAGCGTCAGGCCGATCACGTTGACGTCGTATTTCTCCACCGCGCGCTTCATCAACGAGCCCCAGCCGCAACCGACGTCGAGAAGCGTCATGCCGGACTGCAAGTCCAGCTTGCCCAGCGCGAGATCGATCTTGGCCATCTGCGCTTCTTCGAGGGTCGCGTCGTCGCGCTCGAAGAATGCGCAACTGTACGTTCGCGATGGATCCTGAAACGTCCCGAAGAAGTCGTCGGAGAGGTCGTAGTGGGCCTGGATTTCCTCGAAGTGCGGCCGCATTTTGGTCGCACCCGATCTGTTTTCAGCCATTGTGATCGACCTCCTCCGGACAGATCGTGACGGACTGACCCCCGTTCGTTCTACCTCAAATCGAGTGCTGCAGCTGAATCAGTCCTTTTCGCAAGTGAACTGGCAAACATCGGTGTAGCCGTTGCGGAACAGATCGGCACAGCCGGTCAGGTACTTCATGAACCGCTCGTAGACTTCTTCGGATGTGATCGCGATGGCATCGTCGCGCTTGGACTCGAGGTTTGCCGCCCAGGTGTCCAGCGTGCGGGTGTAGTGCGGCCGCAGCGGCTGGACTCGGGTCACGTCGAACCCGGCCTTGACGGCGCGCTCCTCGACCTGCGCGACCAGTGGCAGGCGACCGCCTGGGTAGATCTCGTCGAGGATGAACTTGATGAAGCGCACCCGCGACATAGTCAGTGGCAGCTTGCGTTCCCGAATCTCTTCGTCGCTCGGAATGACGATCGTGTGCAGCAGCATTACGCCGTCGTCGGGCATCAGGTTGTAGGTCTTCTTGAAGTAATCGTCATATTTGCCAAAACCGAAGTGCTCGAACGCGCCGATCGACACGATCCGGTCCACCGGCTCGTCGAACTCCTCCCACGGCTGTAGTCGCACCTCTTTTCGGCGCGGACTGTCCGACTCGGCGAACCGCCGCTCGATGTGCTCCATCTGGTTGTGGGAGAGCGTCAGGCCGATGACGTTGACGTCGTATTTCTCGATTGCCCTCATCATTGCGGCGCCCCAGCCGCAGCCGATGTCGAGCAGCGTCATCCCTGGTCGCAGGCCCAGCTTGCCGAGCGCGAGGTCGATCTTGGCCATCTGCGCTTCTTCGAGCGTCATATCGTCGCGTTCGAAGTACGCGCAGCTGTAGACCTGGTTCGGGTCCTGCCAGAGCTTGAAGAACTCGTTTGAGATGTCGTAGTGCGACCGGACTTCGTCGGCGTCCGACCCGCGGGTTTTCGCAGCCGACTCGGATAGCCACTTGGACTGGGCTACTGGAGCCGGTTTGAGCTGCGATTTACCTGGTGTATCTGCCACTATGCATCCTGTTGAGACTCGAATACAAAGTGTCGGCTGCTTCAACACTTGACTTGATTCGACATTACCCCGCCGGAATCGGCGCTGCACAAGAGAAGTCCGTGATCGGCGACCCACGTTATTAGCGACGGCGTGGCAAAACTTGCCATCAATCCTGCACGGCTTTTGCCAGCGCGACGTACATGGTCAGTCTCGTGGGGTTGGCCAGCTCGCGGATGGCGCGCAGGACCACCCTGACGACGACCCATGCGCGGGCCCGCTCCTCATCGAGGCCTGCCGCATCGACGAGGGTGTAGAAGCGGCGCCGCACACCGTCGCGGATACCGCCGGAGAGCTCGTCCCAGCGGCTCCACAACATCGGCGCGAGTTCGGAATGCGGATCCCCGTTCATTGGTTTCGGGGCGATCACCAGCCACGGCTCGCGGTCGGCCGCGAGCACACTCTCGTAGTCAAGGTCGCCGTGCACGACTGTCGTGGCCGGCTCGTCCGCCAATTCGCGGCCAAGCGCGATCGCCTGCTCGACGAGCCGGTGCGGGATCGGTGCGCTCCGCGGAAGCGCCGCGAAGTCGGTCGTCCACTCCTCGACATACGAAGTGAGCGTGCGCAATTGCGGCATCGCAGGAACGTGGATGCGCTTGTAGAGGCTCGCGACGATCTCACATGCGTCGACGTCGGGCACCGTGGCGAGACTCTCCGGACCAAGCCGCTCCAGAAGTAGGGCGTGGTTCCGCGGGTCTGCGCGGAGCAGCCGGACCGCGCCGTTGCCGCCCCACCGGCGCAGCACAAGGTGCTCATGCTCGGATGCCGCGTCGGGAAGGCTGATCTTGAGGACGGCGCGGGCTTCGTCAGATGTGCGCACGGGCAGCACTGTCGAGCCGGCCCCGTGATGTGGTTCCCCGTCGGGGTGAAGCTCCCACTGGTCGAGCTGGTTCTGCGTCGCGGTTGCGAGATCGTCGACCACGATCGGATCGTTTCCCCCGGCGCCTAGCGGCCGGCGAGCTTTGAGCGCTGGGTGAGCACATCGCCGGTGACGCAGCCGCTTTCGAGATAGAACGGCACGAATCGTCGATGGGTGAATTTCCACTCGCCGTCGATGCGGCCGATGTCATCGTAGTAGATCCCGTACGTGTCGACGTTGATCTGCGCGCCGCTGTCGCCCAGCTCGCTCTTCGTTTCGGTCACTCCTCTGTTCATTTCATGGATCGTCGTTGTGGCCTGTGCGTGATCAGCGCCGGTGAGTGTGACGACCGGGGAATGCGGCGTCTGGATCAGGAGGTCGAATGTCGTCGTCGCCCGCAGGGTTTCCAGGAACGAGTCGCGACTCTCGTACCGCAGGCCCAGTGGCGGACTCTCCCAGATTGCATCCGGCGTGAATACGGCCTCGCATTGTGGCCAGTCGGCACGCGTCACGGCGTCGGAGTAGCGGTAGATGAGGTCTTGGATCGCCAGCCGGTCCACCCACTCGCGCAGTTCGGTTTCCATCTTCGCGACCCTAGACACCAACCGAACGCAGCACGACCGCCTTCATAGCGACTTACGATGGCCAGACGACCGCACCGGTCAAGGGAGGCGGGCCGATGACCACATCAACGCTGGCGACACTGACGATCGGCGGCGAGCTGCGGGCCGGCGCCGCGAACGACACCGAGGTCGGTCTCGCCGCGTCGGTCTGGACAGGTGATGACGCGCTGGCCGACAAGGTGACGGGCCAGCTCGTCGCGGGCACGGTCAGCGTCAACTGCCATGGCATGACGGCCCAGGACCCGCGGGTGCCGTTCGGCGGTGTCGGGCAGTCGGGCGTCGGCGGCGAGCTCGGCGCCGAAGGGATTCGGGCGTTCACCCAGCTTCGCGGTTACATCCGCCAGCCGGCGCCGCGGTAGCACCGGGATGAATACTCAACGGCAGTTCGTGGCGTACGGCCCGTCACACCTGACGGTCCTTGCGGTGTTCGTGATCGGCGCCGTGCTGCTGGTCTGGATCGGACGTAGGCAGACCGAATCGCAGGCCCGGCTCTTCGGCCGCGTCTTCGCCGCGGTGATTCTGGCGGCATTCATCGTGGCCCTGGTCTACAAGCTGATCCGGCCTCACATGGACACTTCGATACCGCTCCAGCTGTGCGACGTCGCGGAACTCATCGCGGTTTATGCCTTGTGGTCACAACGGCATTGGGCCTTCGTGCTCACCTACTATTGGTGTCTCGTCCTCAGCTCACAGGCGTTGATCACACCGGACGTCGGCACGCCAGAAGAAGGCGCACCGGATTTCCCACACCATCTTTTCCTCACGTTCTTCACCCTGCACGTGCTCGTGGTCTGGGCGGCCATCTATCTGACGTGGGGGCGTCGGATGCGGCCGACGTGGCGCGACTATCGCTTCGCGATCATCGCAACCCTCGTGTGGGCGGTATTCACCTTCACCTTCAATGCCATCACGGGAACCGACTACGGCTACCTCAACAGGAAACCCCCCACCGCCTCGATACTGGACGTGCTGGGCCCGTGGCCGGTGTACCTGGTTGTGGAGATCGCGATCGTCCTCATCGTGTGGGCATTGATCACCTGGCCGTGGGAACGAGCCCGGCACCAAGTCAGCGAAAGTCCACAGGTGGTCTGACCTTGCCGTCTGCGGCTATGGCAGCACGGTCTTCATCAACATCACGTTGTATGCGGACCACTCCGACAGATTGAAATACAGCTCCCTACCTGTCGACCAGGGATGGAGGAACGGCGCGTAGATGCCGCCGGGGAACTGCATTGACGGCACGAGCACTTGCTCCGGACTCCACGGTCCCTGCGGAGCAGGGGCAGTCCGTTCCACGACGTCGTTGGCACCGTTTGTGTACAGCGTGAGGTATTGCCTGAGATAAGTGTTGTACTGGGCCGACATTTCGCCCACGGGGCCAGGGATCACCGGCGTCGCAGCCCCCGGATTGCCTGGGACCCATGAATTGCTGTCGGAGTTCCAGTACTGGTATTTGGAGATGTCCGGTATGGCGGCGGGCTGAACCCGCGCCACGTACGCCGAACCGCCGCGTCCGGATGGTGTCCCGAACGAGTAGATGTACGGGTCACCGGGCGCGGGCTTCAGGAACGCGCCCTGCTGGAAGTTCTCATTCCCGTCCATGTGGTGGGCGCTGGGGACGGCGTCCGGTCTGGGCGTGCGGACCGATCCTGGGTAGACGCCCCAACGCTCGCCATTGTCGGGGGACACCGCGATCGCGGAGTAGTTCGTCGTCCACGCGCCGTTGGCGTCCCAACTCTTGATGGACATGAAGTTGAGGTATTGCTGTCCGCCCACCGAGATGCCTGCCGTGGGAATGATCCCAGTCTCCGATGGCGCCCACTTGGTGCTGTTGATGATCTGCTTGGAAATGCCTGGGGCCCACATCGGTGATCCGGCCACGGTGATTGTCTTTGCCAGGGCACCGTCTTGGCTGCGGAAGAGCGTGTTGTACCGCCATTGGTGGCCCGGGACGCTGCAATAACCAGACGTGTCGCCGAAGGCCATCAGCACCTCACGGCTGCCGTTGTCCCACATGATCCCGAGGTCGGTCCCGGAGATGGCGAAACGTTTGAGGGTCTCGTTTGGGCTTTCCGGTCCGGTCACCCAACCGACGAGCGATGTTCCAGGCGGGTCGGCCGGCGCGGGCGCCGGGGCCGCTTCCGGAACTGGCTGCGCCGCGGCCGGGGGCTGCTGGTTGGCCGCGGCGGGAGGAGTGGGCGACGGCTCGACGGCCGCTTGCTGATGTACCTGGGCAGAGCGGGGTGTAAGCGCTTTCAGGATCGCCGACGGTATCTGACCGAGCCTGGGCAGCGGCGCGCGCAGATTCGCATTGGGAGGCCTGTGCCCAGTCGGTAGGCCGCCGGCCGCGGGTAAGGGTTGGGTCGGGGCAACATCAGGTTGGGCCGCCGCGGCCTCGCCTGTGCACGGCTCGGCGGTCGCTGGTGGCGCAACGCCGATGGCCACGCATAGTGCGACAGCAGCGGTTAACGCCACCGATATCGATGCGAATCGCAGACGCGGCGACATGTCACACCTTTCCGGGGGCACGACGTCGGATAGACGAGCATTGACGTCAGAGGTTGGCTGATGTGACGATAGTGATCTGTGGGGCTCTTGTGGTCAGTGATGTACTGATAGGTATCCATCCGTGACCGTGTCGCAACCGTTGGCCTAGCCCGCCGACGGCCCGTTTCCCATCAGCAATGCGAGATACAGTTGCTGCCAACGTGGCGTGTGTCGGTGAACTGCGGCGCCACTAGGCGGCTGCACATTAGCAATTGATGAACGATCTTTGCCAAACATTGCAGTAGAACACGTCGCTGTGTTCACATCAATGGGTGTCGCTGCTGAAGCGGTGGTCCGACGACGCCTACACGGAGCCGTTCACGGCGCACGAATCACCGGAGTACGACGATCACCAGGTGGACCAGACGATGCGGCTGATGAAGCTGCTGTTCGTCGCCGTCACCGTTGCCGCCCTCGCCGCGTCGGTCGCTGTCGTGATGCATATCGGCGATCAGTCGGCAGCAAGTGCACCGACGGTCGACGCGCACCCCGGCGACTGCCTCACCTGGCCGCCGGGTGCGCCCGAACGCGCGATGTTGGTCGACTGCGCCGACGAGCATCTGTTCGAGGTCGCCGATTCCGAAATGATGAACGCGTCGGCTGCCGACGTCGAAATCCAGCAGACTTGTGCGCGTGTGGTGGAGCGCCAGCTCGGCCACCGCTATGACCCCGGCGGGCGGTTCGTCGTGGGAATGGTGTGGACAAGCCCCCCGCGCGATCGACAGTCCAACGGGCAGCTGATGTGTGGTCTGCAGTTGCCGAGCAACGGCATCGCATCGGTCGGATTCCGCGGCCGGGTTGTCGACCAGGACCAGTCCAGCGTCTGGCCCGCGGGCACCTGTCTGGGCATCCGAGACGGGAAGGCAACCGAGATTCCCGTGCAGTGCGCCCTGCCGCACGCGCTCGAAATCACCGGCGCGATAGACCTTTCCACCGTATTCGATCTCGCGGCACCGTCGACCGCCGCTCAGGACGCGGTCGTGCGGGATGCCTGCGGCGCGGCGACGTCGGAGTATTTGTCGCCGGTGGCTTTGGAGGCGACGGGCCTGGCCCTGCGCTATCAGCCGATCGCGGCGAACGGATGGGAGGCAGGCAGCCGGCGGATCGCATGTCGCATTGGGTCGGAAAAACCCGAGGGCGGCTGGGCGATACTGGTCGGCACGGCCAAGACCGGTGTTCTCATCGACGCGCAGCCGGCCGTGGCGCTGCCCAGTCCGGTCGCGACGCTGCCCAGCCCGGTCGAATTGCCCAGCCCGGCCGAACCACCCCCCGCTGAAACGACAGCCCCGGTCATCGAGGCACAGCAGTCGTCGCCGCCCATCGAGGTGCCGGTGAGCGTGATCCCCCAGACCCATGTGCCCGCGGGCGCGCCGGGTCCGGTACCGCGCCTGGTCGATTCGGAGGAGCCTGGGCCACCGGCGGAACCGCCGTCGGCCGAACCACCGGCGGAACCGCCGTCGGCCGAACCACTTCCGGAGTCCGCGCCGCCGCCGGGCTAGCTAGCACGCGTCGGGCCGGGCGCCTTGTGGGTCCAGGCCGCCGTCAAAGTCGTCCCAGGTGTCGCGTCGTCTGTCCGCGGGGCGCAACGATGCGGCGTCGAAGCTCGAGCAGCAACTCCTTGGTGGGTCCTGCTCACTACCCCGACCCCGACCGCTTCGACCCGACCCGCAAGAACATCGCGTATCTGCCGTTGCCGGACCTTCATCTCGACCCCACCGAACCGGCGCCCCGCATCAAGGGCGTGGCGTTCCGTTCGCCTGCGGCGCTGCCGGTGGAGTTCACAGCTGCGTAGTCGCTCGGTTAGTCACCCAAGCGCTCGAACCTGTCGTTGAAATCACCGCCGCCG
>JAVXWV010000303.1:0-4566 GCA_032230775.1 Mycobacterium sp.
TGAAGTTCTTCTTTGCCGCGCGTCGCAGCTGAACGATCCTGGCGGTCCCGACCGCGACCGTCAACAGGCCACCGCACACGGCGGCCAGCAGAAGCGCCACGCCCACAGGCAGATTCCAATCCCACCCGAAGAAGTGAACGGTGGCGGAATCCGTGTTCTGCATGATGAACACCAGTAGCACAATTAGGATCACGAACCCGGTGATCAGGGCCGACCACAGCGCTGCGGCCCGGGTGAACTTGACCGCCGACTCCGGCTTCACGAAGTACTCAGCGGGTGTGGCGGTCGGCTCCGGCGGTGTCCCGATCGCGGATTCCGGCGGCGGGGTGGCGGAAGGCGGCCTGTCAGCCGGATCGCTGGTCATGGCTCCATCTTTGCCCTTTCGGCAACCGAATGAAACCACCGCGGCATTCACGGTGCGCTAAAGCGCGGCGTCATCGCGCGCATCTCGATAGTGTCCGGGAAAGCCAGTGCCCCGAGAGGACTTGCGTATGTCGAGCACGCGTCGATGGAGTCTGGCGGTCCTGGTGACCGTGTCCACGCTGATCGCTGGGATGTTATCGGCGTGCGGCAGCTCCAACCCGCTCGGCGGCGGGGAGATATCGGGAGACCTGAAATCGATCACCGTCGGATCGGCCGACTTCACGGAATCGAAGATCATTGCCGAGCTCTACGCCCAGGCCCTGGAGGCCAACGGCTTTACCGTCCGCCGCCAGTTCGGCATCGGCAGCCGCGAAACCTATATCCCTGCGGTGCAGGACCATTCCATCGACCTCATTCCGGAGTACACAGGCAATCTGCTGCAGTACTTCGATAAGGAGACCCCGGCGACCACGTCCGATGCTGTGCTACTAGGGCTGCTCAAGGCGCTTCCCGGCGACCTGTCGATCCTGTACCCGTCGCCTGCGGAGGACAAGGACACCCTTGCCGTCACCGAGGCGACGGCGCAGAAGTGGAATCTGAAGTCCATCGAGGATCTGGCGAAGCACTCACCCGAAGTCAAAGTCGGGGCGCCGTCGGAATTTCAGACCCGGGTGACCGGCTTGGTGGGTCTCAAGGACAAGTACGGTCTGGACATCGCGCCGGTCAACTTCGTCGCAATCAGTGACGGCGGCGGTCCGGCGACTGTGCAAGCTCTGACAGGTGGCACCGTCACCGCCGCCAACATCTTCAGCACGTCGCCGTCAATCGAGCAGAACCATCTCGTGGTTCTCGAGGACCCGAAGAACACCTTCCTCGCCGCAAATGTTGTTCCGCTTGTGGCGTCGCAGAAGATGTCCAACGAGCTCAAGACGGTGTTGGACGCGGTGAGCGCAAAGCTCACCACCGAGGCGCTGATCAAGCTCAACACGGATGTGGAAGGCAACAAGGGCGTCGACCCCGACGAGGCGGCGGGTAAGTGGATCAAGGACAACGGCTTCGACAAGCCCGTTCAGAAGTGAGCCGATGAGCGCTTGCGCGAAGAGGAGACGGCACAGTTGATCACCTTTGAGAACGTCACCAAGAAGTATCCCGACGGCACTGTTGCGGTCGACGATCTGACGCTGGAGATTCCGGAGGGAACGCTCACCGTCTTCGTCGGGCCGTCCGGCTGCGGCAAGACCACTTCGATGCGGATGATCAACCGGATGATCGACCCGACGTCGGGCACGCTCACCGTGGACGGCAATGACGTCACCAAAGTCGACCCTGTGAAGTTGCGCCTCGGCATCGGCTATGTCATCCAGAGCGCCGGGTTGATGCCGCACCTGCGGGTCATCGACAACGTCGCTACCGTACCGGTACTTCGAGGCGAATCACGGCGCAGCGCAAGGAAAGCCGCGTTGGCGGTGATGGAAC
The DNA here is from genome assembly GCA_032230775.1 of Mycobacterium sp. Classification (GTDB taxonomy): domain Bacteria; phylum Actinomycetota; class Actinomycetes; order Mycobacteriales; family Mycobacteriaceae; genus Mycobacterium. The sequence goes on from JAVXWV010000303.1 coordinate 1,840, forward strand.
GTGTCGGGCTGGACCCCAAGCTCGGGGATCGGTACCCGGCGCAGCTGTCGGGCGGCCAGCAGCAGCGCGTCGGCGTCGCAAGGGCGCTGGCCGCCGACCCGCCGATCCTGTTGATGGACGAACCGTTCAGTGCCGTCGATCCGGTGGTACGCGAGGATCTGCAAACCGAAATCCTGCGGCTGCAAGGCGAACTCCGCAAGACGATTGTGTTCGTCACCCACGACATCGACGAGGCGATCAAGCTCGGCGAAAAGGTCGCGGTGTTCGGTCGCGGCGGGGCGCTGCTGCAGTACGCAGACCCCGCATTTGTTTTATCGAACCCGGCCAACGAGCTTGTCTCGGGCTTCGTCGGCGCCGACCGCGGTTATCGAGGCCTGCAATTCTTCCATGCGACGGGCCTTCCGCTGCACGAGGTTCGGCACGTCGCCGAGGGCGAGCTCGACGCACTGACGCTGGGTCCGGATGAATGGGCCCTCGTCACCAAAGACGATCGCACGCCGTTTGCGTGGATCAATGCCGAGGGCGTCGAGGCCCGCCGCAAGGGAAGTGCGCTGTACGACAGCACCGTCGGCGGCGGCTCGTTCTTCCGGCCGGACGGCACGCTGCGGCAGGCTCTGGACGCCGCGCTGTCTTCACCGACGGGGTTGGGGGTCGCGGTCGACGACGACGGCCGGCTGATCGGCGGGGTGAGGGCCGACGATGTGCTGGCGCTGCTCTCGGAGCAGCGACGCGTCCCGGAAGTGGGGTAACCGGTGCGCTACCTCTTCAACCACCTCGACGATCTATGGGCGCTCACGCTGATCCACCTGCGCCTCTCACTGATCCCGATTGTGTTGGGGTTGTTGATCGCCGTGCCACTCGGTGCGCTGGTGCAACGCACAACGGCGCTGCGGCGCCTGACGACAATCACCGCCAGCATCATCTTCACCATCCCGTCGCTGGCGTTGTTCGTCGTGCTGCCGCTGATCATTCCGACGAAGATCCTCGACGAGGCCAACGTGATCGTGGCGCTGACGCTCTACACCGTCGCGCTGCTGGTGCGAGCGGTGCCGGAGGCGCTGGACGCGGTGTCACCCACGGTCCTCGACGCCGCAACGGCGGTTGGCTACAAACCACTGACCCGGATGCTGAAAGTCGAGCTGCCACTTGCTGTTCCGGTTCTCATCGCCAGTCTGCGCGTCGTCGCCGTCACCAATATCTCGATGGTCTCGGTCGGTTCGGTGATCGGCATCGGTGGTCTTGGCACGTGGTTCACCGAGGGTTACCAGGCCAATAAAAGCGACCAGATCATCGCGGGCATCATTGCCATCTTCGTACTGGCGATCGTCATCGACACGCTGATCATGTTCGCAGGCAAAGCGCTCACACCGTGGACGAGGGCGACGGGGGCATCGGCGCGAACGGCCAAGCCGAAAGCCGGGGCGGCGGCATGAACTTCCTGCAGGAGGCGTTGTCCTTCATCTTCACCGCCGCCAACTGGGGCGGTCCCGCCGGGATCGGCGCCCGCATCCTCGAGCACCTTCAGTACACGGTGATCGCAGTCGTCTTCTCGGCGCTGATTGCGATTCCGCTCGGGATGCTGATCGGGCACACCGGCCGCGGCACGTTCCTCGTCGTCACCGGGGTGAACGCGCTTCGCGCGCTGCCAACGCTGGGTGTGCTGTTGCTGGGTGTGCTGCTGTGGGGCCTCGGTCTGATCCCGCCGACCGTGGCGTTGATGCTGCTTGGCATCCCCCCGCTGCTGGCAGGAACCTATTCCGGCATCGCGAACGTGGACCGTGCGGTCGTCGATGCCGCCCGGTCGATGGGCATGACAGAGCGCAGGATCCTGCTGCGAGTCGAGACACCCAACGCGATGCCACTCATCCTCGGAGGCCTCCGCACCGCGACCCTGCAGATCGTCGCGACCGCGACTGTCGCGGCATACGCAAGCCTCGGCGGCCTGGGCCGCTACCTGATCGACGGGATCAAGGTTCGTCAGTTCTATATCGCATTGGTCGGTGCGTTGATGGTGACGGCGCTGGCGTTGATCCTCGACGCTGCGCTGGCTTTCGCCGTGTGGCTCTCGATGCCCGGCACCGGCCGCATGCGGCGCATGCCGCAACCGTTGCTCGGCGACGAGGTGGTGCTGGAGTCTGGATCGCGCGCACAGAGCACTTTCTCAGCCCGCTACGAACGAGGGGATCCTTCGCCTACGGTAGAGGGGTGAGTGAAGCAGGTCGCTCTGATGACACGGAAGACGCCTGGCCGGCGATCTTGACGTGGCGCGCGCATGACGTCCCCCGAATGGAGTCGGTGCGGGTTCAACTGTCGGGCAACCGCATCAAGGCGTACGGCCGAATCGTCGCTGCGGCGACGCCGTCACACCCGGCGTTTTCCGCGTCCTACGACCTGGTGACCGACGAGGCGGGCGCGACCAAGCGGCTGTCCTTGAGCGTCACGCTTGCCGAGCGCGAGCGGCAGCTGTCCATCGCCCGCGACGAGGAGAACATGTGGCTGGTGCAGCAGCACACCGGCGAGACGAAGCGCGCGGCCTATGACGGGGCGCTGGACGTCGACGTGATCTTCAGCCCGTTCTTCAACGCGCTGCCGATCCGGCGCACCGGGCTCTATCAGCGGACCGATTCGGTGACCTGCCCTGTCGTGTACGTGCGGCTGCCAGAGCTGTCGGTTGACCCGGCGGTGATCAGCTACAGCAGCGCCGCTGACGGGATCAAACTGCATTCG